>JAWWPH010000342.1:0-11183 GCA_033850875.1 Nocardioidaceae bacterium
GAGTCACGGGCACCCGCGTGCTGGGCCTGCCGGTTCCGCGTCGGCTGCTGTTGCCGTCGTCGCGCGGCGGTGCGGTGTCGTCGTCGCCGTGGCTGCTGTACGAGGGGACGTCGCTGGCGGGGAACGACTCGGCCGCTGCGTCGTCGTACCCGTCGTGCGGCTCCTCCGAGCCGGTCTCGACGTAGTCCGTCAGGGCCGTGCGGAAGCTCTGCTTGGCGTCGGTCAGGGAGACGCGGTCCTGGGGGCGCTTGGGGCCGGCGATGGACGGCACCACCGTCGAGAGGTCGAGCTCGAGGTACTCGGAGTACCGCGGCTCCCGGCCGGCGTCGTGCCAGAGCCCCTGCTCCTTCGCGTACGCCTCCACCAGGGCGACCTGGCGCTCGTCGCGGCCGGTCAGCCGCAGGTAGCGCAAGGTCTCGTCGTCGATCGGGAAGACCGCGATCGTCGAGCCGTACTCCGGCGACATGTTGCCGATCGTCGCCCGGTTGGCGAGCGGCACGGCGGCCACCCCCTCGCCGTAGAACTCCACGAACTTGCCCACCACGCCGTGCTGGCGCAGCCGCTCGGTGATCGTCAGCACCAGGTCGGTGGCGGTGGCCCCCTCCGGCAGCTCACCGGACAGCTTGAAGCCGACCACCCGCGGGATCAGCATCGACACGGGCTGCCCCAGCATGGCCGCCTCCGCCTCGATGCCGCCGACACCCCACCCGACGACCCCGAGCCCGTTGACCATGGTCGTGTGCGAGTCGGTGCCGACGCAGGTGTCGGGGTACGCGACCGTCTCCCCGTCGGCCTCGCGGGTGAACACCACCCTCGCGAGGTGCTCGATGTTGACCTGGTGCACGATCCCGGTGCCCGGCGGGACGACCTTGAAGTCGGCGAACGCACCCTGGCCCCAGCGCAGGAACTGGTAGCGCTCGTGATTGCGCTCGTACTCGAACTCGACGTTGCGGCTGAAGGCGGCTGAGGTGCCGAAGACGTCCGTGATCACCGAGTGGTCGATGACGAGCTCGGCGGGCGTCAGCGGGTTGATCCTGGCGGGGTCCCCTCCGAGGTCCTTCATCGCCTCCCGCATGGTGGCCAGGTCGACGACCGCCGGAACGCCGGTGAAGTCCTGCATGATCACCCGTGACGGACTGAACTGGATCTCCTCGCTCGGGTCGGCGTCGGCGTCCCAGCCGGCGAGCGCGCGTACGTCGTCGGCGCTGATGTCGGAGCCGTTCTCGCTGCGGAGCAGGTTCTCGAGCAGCACCTTGAGGCTGTACGGAAGGCTCTCGACATCGAGCCCGTCACCGTGCACGGCGGACAGCCGGTAGACCGTGTACGAGTCGTCGCCCACCTGCAGGGGGCCCTTGGCGCCGAAGCTGTCCGCTGTGCTCATGTGTGCTCTCCCTTGCCTGCCGAAAGGTATCTTGACATCAAGATACCTGATCGGCGGCCGGTCGGGAACCCCGGTACATCGAGGTGGGCCGCCGGCGCGAACCTCTCCACCAGATGGATCCGGGGGTGAGGCAGCCGGGGCTACCTGGGAGTCGGATCCTCCGGGTGGCGTTGCGGCCGGCAGATGGCGACGCACTCGACGTGGTGCGTCATGGGGAAGATGTCGAACGCCCGCAGCGAGCTGAGCCCGTAGCCGAGCCGCTGCAGGGTGGCCAGGTCACGGGCGAGCGCCGCCGGGTCGCACGCGACGTACGCGACGACCCGCGGGGACTGTCGCACGAGCGCCGAGACGACCGCCGCCCCCGCGCCGGAGCGGGGTGGGTCGAGGACGACGACGTCGAGCCGGCCCTGGGCGATCCGGCTCCGGACGAAGCGTTCGACCCGGTCCTGGACGAAGCGGACCTGCGGCAGCGCGCCGAGGTTGGTCCGCGCATCCTCGACGGCGCTGCGGCGCGACTCGACGGCAACGACGGAGCCGCCCGTGCCCACCGCCTCGGCGAGGACGGCGCTGAACAGACCGACGCCGGAGTACAGGTCCCAGCAGCGCTCGTCCGGCGCCGGCGCCGTGCCCTCCAGGACTGCCGCGACCAGGGCGTCGGCCGCGCCGGGGTGGACCTGCCAGAAGTCGTCGGCGTGCAGCGACCAGCGCCGTCCCGCCGCCTGCTCGCTCACCACCGGCACCGCGCCGCCCGGCGTGAGCACCGCCCGGTCGCCGGTCGTCGTGACCACCGCCTCGGCCGAGGGTGCGCCCTGCCGCAGGGCGTCGCCGACGTCGGGGAGGGCGGCCGACGCGATCCGGCAGTCGTCGACGGCGACCAGGTCGTGCGAGCGGTGCTTGCGCAGCGCCGGTCGCGCGTCGGTGGTCGCGGTGAACCGCACCCGGGTACGCCACCGCAGCCCCGCCTCGTCTCCCGGGACCGCCTCCACGTCGCCCTGCCAGTCGATCCCGGCGAGTCGGTGCAGCTGCTCGCGGACGACGTCGCCCAGCAGCGCCCGCTGGCGGTCGACGCCGACGTGCTGGAAGTCACAGCCACCGCAGGCGTCCGGCCCTGAGTAGGGACACGGCGGCGTGACCCGGTCGGGCGACGCCGACAGCACCTCCACCGCGTCCGCGCGCAGGAAGCGCGACGTCTCGCCGCCCTCGGTGATCGTCGCGCGGACCCGCTCCCCCGGGATGGCGTGCCGGACGAAGACGACCCGTCCCTCGTGCCGTGCGACGCAGTGCCCGCCGTGTGCCACCGGTCCCACGTCGAGCTCGACCGAGCCCCCGACCAGCGACGCCCCCGACGGCGTCATCGGTCGTCGCGGTCGAGCGGACGCCGCCTCAGGCTCCCGGCGACGAGGGAGTCGCGCTCGGCGCGCTCGGCCGCCGCGGCCGACGAGCGGAGCTGGAACGGCACGGACGTCACCATCACGCCCGGCATGAACAGCAGCCTGCCCTTGAGCCGCAGCGCGCTCTGGTTGTGGAGGATCTGCTCCCACCACCGACCCACGACGTACTCCGGGATGTACACGGTCACCACGTCGCGTGGGCTGCGCCGGCGGATGTCCTTGACGTAGTCGATGATCGGCTTCGTGATCTCCCGGTACGGCGAGGCGAGCACCGTCAGCGGGATCGGGATCCCCGCGTCGTCCCAGGCCTTCAGCAGCCCTGCCGTGGCCTCCTCCTCGACGTCGACGGTGATGGCCTCGAGGGTGTTGGGGCGCGACGCGCGGGCGTACGCCACCGCACGCAGCGTGGGCTTGTGCACCTTCGACACGAGGACGACGGCATGGATCCTCGACGGGAGCGACCCGTCCTCGTCCGAGGCCGCCAGCTCCCGTGCGACGAGGTCGTAGTGGTGCCGGATGCCACGCATCAAGAAGAACAGGATGGTCATGGCGAGGATGGCGATCCAGGCGCCGTGGGTGAACTTCGTGATCAAGACGATGACCAGGACCATGGCGGTGACCGTGAGGCCGATCGCGTTGATCACCCGGCTGCGCTGCATCCGCCTGCGCTCGTTGGGATCGGTCACCGAGCGAAGGTGCCGCGTCCAGTGCCGGATCATGCCCGTCTGGCTGGTGGTGAACGACACGAACACGCCGACGATGTACAGCTGGATGAGCTTCGTCACCTGCGCGTCGAACACGTAGATCAGCAGCACCGCGAAGCTCGCGAGCAGCACGATGCCGTTCGAGAACGCCAGCCGGTCGCCGCGCGAGTGCAGCTGGCGCGGCAGGTACCCGTCGCGCGCCAGGATCGATGCGAGGACCGGGAAGCCGTTGTAGGCGGTGTTGGCCGCGAGCACCAAGATGACGCCCGTCGAGGCCGCGACGAGGTAGAAGCCGAGCGAGAAGTTGTCGAAGATCCCCCTCGCCAGCTGCCCGATGATCGGGTCCTGCTGGAAGCTCACGGGCACCACGTGCCCCTTCGGGTCGATCAGGCGCGAGCCGTTGTCGACGTCGGCGAGCCGGACGTGCATGAGGTTGCCGAGGATGAGGATCGACAGGCCCATGGTGATGGCGATGCTGCCGAGCAGAGCCAAGGTGGTGGCGGCGTTGCGCCCCTTCGGCTTGCGGAAGGCCGGCACCCCGTTGCTGATCGCCTCGACACCGGTCAGGGCCGCGGACCCGGACGCGAACGCCCGCAGCAGCAAGAAGACGAGCGCGAAGCCGCCGAGCCCGCCCACGGCCGAGTCGGCGCCGCGGATGCTGTACCCGGCGAGCTCGGACTGGGGCAGCGTCCCGGAGAAGTACCGGAAGAAGCCCCACAGGGCCATCGCGAAGATCGAGAACATGAAGATGTAGGTGGGGATGGCGAACGCGGTGCCGGACTCCTTCACCCCGCGCAGGTTGACCGTCATCAAGAAGATCACGGCGATGATCGCCATCGTCGCCTCATGGCCCTGGAGTGGGTCGATCGCCGCGGCGGCGTATTGCGCGGCGGACGAGATCGACACCGCGACGGTGAGGACGTAGTCGACCATGAGGGCGCTCGCGACCGTCAGGCCCGCGAGGGAGCCCACGTTGGTGGTCGCCACCTCGTAGTCCCCGCCGCCGGACTGGTAGGCCTGCACGTTCTGGCGGTACGACGCGATCACGACGAACATGACCAGCGCCACACAGATCCCGACCTTCCAGGAGGCCGCGTAGTAGGCCAGCCCGGCGGCGGACAGGGTCAGGAAGATCTCGTCCGGCGCGTACCCGACAGACGACAGGGCGTCGCTGGCGAAGACGGGAAGGGCTATCCGCTTGGGTAGCAGGGTCTCCCCGAGCTGGGTACTGCGGAGCTTGCGACCGAGCAGCAGCCGCTTGCCGAGATCTCCAATCCGCACGCTGGAAGGCTAGACCACAACCTCCCGGCGGGAGCACGTATGGCGGGCTGACCGATATCCGGGGACCACTGCACCCGGCAGCCCGGCGCTGTAGCGTCGAACCACGCAGTACCTGCGGATCGGCGGCCGAGGCGTCCGCCGGCGACCACTCTGTCGGGAAGGGCACCGTGCACATCGTCATCATGGGGTGTGGCCGCGTCGGAGCAATGCTGGCCCGTGCGCTGGAGCACCGCGGACATTCGGTGGCGATCATCGACAACAACCCCGAGGCCTTCCGGCGGCTCGGCCCCGGCTTCAACGGCGACAAGATCGACGGGTACGGCTTCGACCAGGCGGTGCTCGAGGCGGCCGGGATCGGTCACGCCGGGGCGTTCGCCGCCGTCAGCAGCGGTGACAACTCCAACATCATCTCCGCGCGCGTGGCACGGGAGACGTTCGGCATCGACAACGTCGTGGCCCGGATCTACGACCCCGGTCGCGCCGAGGTGTACCAGCGGCTCGGAATCTCGACGGTGGCCACCGTCCGGTGGACCGTCGACCAGATGGTCCGCCGGCTGCTGCCCCCCGGAGCCGAGCCGGAGTGGCGCGACCCGTCGGGCATGATCCGCATCAGCGTGATCGCCGTCCCGCCGAGCTGGGTCGGCCACAAGCTCTCCGACCTGGAGACCACCGGGGCCAACGTCGCCTTCCTGACCCGACTGGGCCAGGGGCGGATGCCCGCCGAGATCACGGCCCTGCAGGACGGCGACCTGCTTCACCTCGTGATCCCCGAGAACGGGGCCGACGCCGTGGAAGCGGCGATCCTGGCAGGACCGGAGGAGCTCTGATGCGGGTAGCGATAGCCGGGGCGGGAGCCGTCGGCAGGTCCGTTGCCGCGGAGCTGCTCGAGAACGGTCACGAGGTGCTGCTCATCGACAAGGACCCGCGGGCGATCCGGCCGGACAGCGTCGCCGACGCCGAGTGGCTGCTCGCCGACGCCTGCGAGCTGTCGTCCCTCGACGAGGCGGCGCTGCAGCGCTGCGACGTCGTCATCGCCTCGACCGGCGACGACAAGGCCAACCTGGTCATCTCCCTGCTCGCCAAGACCGAGTTCGCGGTGCCGCGGACCGTGGGCCGCGTCAACCACCCGTCCAACGAATGGCTCTTCAACGAGTCGTGGGGCGTCGACGTGTCGGTGTCGACGCCGCGGATCATGTCGGCCCTGGTCGAGGAGGCCGTGACGGTGGGCGACGTCGTCCGGTTGTGGACCTTCCGGCAGGGCGACGCCAACATGGTCGAGCTCACGCTGCCCGACGACTCCCCGTACGTCGGGTCACAGGTCCGGGAGGTGCCCTGGCCGGGCGAGACGTCCCTGCTCGCGCTGCTGCGCGAGGGGCACGTGCACCGGCCCGACCCGGACGCGACGCTCGAGGCGCACGACGAGCTGCTGTTCGTCGCGATGGCCTCGGCGGAGGCGGACCTGGAGCGGCTGCTGGCGCCGCTGGAGCACACCGAGGAGAGCACCTGACCGGACCCCGCGCGGCGGACCGGACGAGGCTGGGTCGTGCCTGGCGGGCCCCTCAGGCGGGCGCGGGGCGGCTCGCGGGCGAAAGCTCGATCGGGGTCTCGTTGCGGCCCAGCACCCAGGCCATCGCGGCCAGGGCGGCCACCTGCAGCGGCCACCCCATCGCGAGCTTGGCCACCCCGAGCCAGCCGGCATGGTGGCTGGCCCAGAGCGGGTACTGCACGACCACCCGGAGCACGCAGGGCGCGGCCAGCACCAGCGTGAGCCGGGAGCACAGCCGCACGATCGCACGCTCGCGGTGCCAGCCGGTGGGGTCGCCGGTGACACTGCCGAGCAGGAACCCGATGAGCGGCCAGCGGATGAGCACCGTCGCCACGAGCACCACGGCGTACGCGGCGTTGTAGATGAGTCCGGGCAGGAACGCGTCCTCCGCCCGGCCCGAGCGCAGGGCGAAGACGGCGGCGATGGCGATGCCGACGAGGGAGTTCACGACGAACTGCACGCTGGAGCGCTGGACGAGACGGACGACGAGGAGGACGACCGCAAGCGCGACCGACAGTGCCAGCGAGACCTTGAGGTCGTGGCTGCTGATCCAGGCCACGGTGAAGCCGACCGTCGGGACCGCGCCCTCGAGCATTCCGCGCCGGCCCCCGAGCGCCTTCGACAGCTGCTCGCGTACGAGCGCCTCGACGGTGTGGGCGGTCACCGGGGGAATTCGCGCTGCGGTACCGGGCGTCCCGGAGGGCGCCTCCGTCACCGGCTCAGACCTGGAGCTCGTAGCGCGGGTTGAAGATGACCCGCCGGCCGTCCTGGCACGAGACGCGTCCGTGTGCGACGAGGCTGGCGCCCGGCTTGATGCCGGCGATCGTGCGCCGTCCCAGCCAGACGAGGGTGACGATCCCGGAACCGTCGTACAGGCAGGCCTCCAAGGTGGGGGTGCCGGCGCGCGGGGCCAGTGACACGTTCTTCAACTGGCCGAAGACCGTGACGACCTCGCGGTCGTGCAGCGCCTCGATCTGCTGGCAGCCCTGGATGTCCCGGCTGACCTGGAGCTCGTCCGCCTCGAGCTCCTCTGGGGTGGCGGACAGCCGCCTCAAGGCGCGTCGGATGCGGCCACCGCCCTCGACTGCAGTACTCATACCTCCAGCGTAACCGGCCGCGGTCGTGCGTGGCGCGGCTCGGGTCAATCGTCGTCGTCGACCTCGCCGAGCTCCTCGCCGGAGCCGATCTCCACCTGTTGCGGCATGTGCATCTCGAGCATGTCGCGGGGCTTCATCGCAACGTCACCGCGCACGACGATGACGTCGCGGAAGGCGGACTCCAGCTCGCCCTCGGGGTCCGGCTCCTCGGCGCTGCGACCGAGGAACGTGCCACGGAGCAGCCACCGCGGGCCGTCGACGCCGACGATGCGGCTGATCTGGGTGGCGGACCGCCCGTCGGGCAGCACCACCGGCACGACCACCTTCAGCTCGGTGCCGAACTCGCCGTCGAGCTCGGTGGCCGTGCCGCCCTGGCGGCCCGCCTCCGCGGCGATGTCGGCCCGCACGTCGTCCCAGATGCCGCTCGACCGGGGCGCGGCGAACGCTCGCAGCTCGAGCCCGGAGTCAGGCATCGCGAGCAGCACGCCGCCGACGGCCGCGGTGGCCTCGTCGACCTGCAGGCGCACCTCCAGGGTCGGGCGGCCGCGTACCACGAGTCCGCCCAGGTCGATGTAGTCGGGGTCCGTCGTGTCGGCGTCGGTCTCGCTGCGGTCCCAGGGGCCGCGCGGCCGCTCGGCCTCGAGCTCCTCGATGTCGTCGCGCTCGGCGGCCTCGAGCGCCTCCTCGGCGTCGTCGGACCTACGGCGGCGACGGAAGATCACGGCGGGCCCTCCTCAGTCGTGGGCACGGGGGTCGCGAAGCCCCCGGTGGAACCGTAGCCGCCGTCCCCCCGGCCTGAGCCGGGCAGGGTGTCGACCTCGACGAAGCGGGCCTGCTCCACCCGCTGGATCACGAGCTGGGCGATCCGGTCGCCGCGCCGCAGGGTGACCGCCTCGGCCGGGTCGAGGTTCACGAGCAGCACCTTGATCTCGCCGCGGTAGCCCGCGTCGACCGTACCGGGAGCGTTGACGATCGACAGGCCGGAGGCCGCGGCCAGACCGGAGCGGGGGTGCACGAGCGCGACGTACCCGTGCGGCAGGGCGATGCTCACTCCCGTCGGCACCATCGCGCGCTGGCCGGGCTCCAGTCGCACATCGACGGTCGTGACGAGGTCGGCGCCGGCGTCCCCGGGGTGGGCGTAGGCCGGCACCGCGACGGTTGCGTCGACGCGCCGGATGAGCACCTCGACCATCGTCGCGTCGTCCTCCCCTTCAAGCTGTCGCGCAGGCACGACTGACCACCCTACTCGGGCTCGGGCGTGGGAGGCTGGGCCTGTGCACGACGATCCGGGGGCGTACGAGGAGACCCTCTGGGCACCGCTGTCCTGGTGGTGCCTGGCCACGGGTGCGGTGCTGGCCGTGTGGTGGTGCTTCTTCGTCGCGACTCCCGCATGGTGGGCGTGGACGGCCGCCGTCGTCGCGGGCGCAGCCGTCTTCGGCGGTCTGCTGCGCTACAGCCGCACACCGGTCGCGAGCAGCTCCGACGGCCTGCGCGCCGGTCGGGCCGTACTGCCGCCGGCGCACATCGGCCGGGTGGACGTCCTCGACCGTGACGAGACCCGCCGCCTCCTCGGAGTGGGCGCCGACGCACGGGCCTACCTCCTGGTGAGGTCGTATTGTGCGGGCGCGGTACGGGTCGCGGTGCGCGACGACCGGGACCCGACGCCTTACTGGGTCGTGTCCAGCAGACATCCGGACGACCTGGCCGGGCACCTGCGCCGGGTGACAGGCTCAGGTGGCGCCACACTCGGCACGCAGCATACTTAGAGCACGCCGTACGGGCCGCGACAGACGTGGAGGGAGCGCTGGTGGCGAAGAAGAGGCTGACCGCTGAGGAGAAGGCCGCCGACAAGGCGGCCAAGAAAGAGGCGGAGAAGGGCAAGCGGGCCTGGAAGCTGATCAGCACCGCGATCCCGCTCGCCAGCGGGATCGCGACGACGAAGGCCCTCGACGCCACGTGGCGGACGGCCACCGGCCGCAAGCCCCCGACCAAGCCTGAGAACCCGGCGATCACCCACCGCGAGGCCCTGCTGTGGGCCGCCTTGAGCGGCATGGCGCTCGGCGTCGCCAAGACCTACGTCACGCGGCGAGCCGCGATCTACTGGGTGCGCTCGTTCGGCCGGGTCCCGCCGGGCATGGACGAGCCCGACGCAAAGGACAAGGTCAGGCTCAGCCGGCTCGCCCGGGGCAAGTCCTGACGGCCGTCAGGCCGCACAGTCGGAGCAGACGAGCTGCCCGTTCTTGTCACTCGCGAGCTGGCTGCGGTGGTGGACGAGGAAGCAGCTCGAGCAGGTGAACTCGTCGGACTGACGAGGCAGTACCTGCACGGACAGCTCTTCGTGTGAGAGGTCCGCGCCGGGCAGCTCGAACGACTCGGCGGCCTCGACCTCGTCCTCGTCGACCTTGCCCGAGTTCTTGTCGTGGCGACGCGCCTTCAGCTCTTCGATCGAGTCTTCGTTGAGCTCTTCTTCGGTCTTGCGTGGTGCGTCGTAATCTGTTGCCATCTAAGGATTGTCCGCTCAGTTGTGGTGTTGTCGTGGCGCTACGTGCGTCGCGCAAGTCTGTAACGCGCGAAGGCCCCCGTTTGTGCCCGCCCGGCGGCGGAATTGTGCCCTATTTCGCGCGGGAACACCAGGGGTGGCGGTCAGGTGGTCGCCGGCGGTGCTCCCGGGCGGGAGGCGAGCTCGGCGTTGACGGCGTCGATGGCAGCCTGCGGGACCTCGAGCCGGCGAAGCAGCAGGTCGATCTTCGCCTCGGCGCGCTGGTTGACGGCGAAGTCGTGCTCGGCCTGCAGCCGGTCGCGGTCGGCCGACCTGTTCTGGGCGAGCAGGATGACCGGCGCCGCGTACGAGGCCTGGGTCGAGAAGACCAGGTTGAGCAGGATGAACGGGTACGGGTCCCAGCGCAGCCGCCACGCCATCGCGTTCACGCACACCCAGACGACGATCAGGGCGGTCATGTAGCCGAGGAAGCTCCACGACCCGAACCTGGCGGCGACCCGGTCGGCCATCCGGTCGCCTCGTGACGCGCGCTCCTGGTGCTGGATGTTGACCGGGCTGCGGAACGACACGGCTCCTCCTCGGGCGGTGTCACGCCGGCGCCGGGCGACTCCTCGACGTGCGCGGCTCCGGCCAGTCTGGCAGCGGCCAGTCGCCGAACCCGGCAGCCAGCAGCGCGGCGTGGAACGCGTCGTAGAGCTGCGGCGCCGCGGCCGTGACGATCAGCTCGCCCGGCTCGTCGCCGTTCAGTCCCTCCACGCGTCCGCCGGCCTCCGTGACGATCAGCCTGCCGGCGGCGAGGTCCCACTGCTTGAGCGCCCGCTCGACGTAGGCGTCGTAGCGACCGCAGGCGACGTAGCAGAGGTCGAGCGCCGCCGATCCAATGCGCCGGATGTCGCGGACGACCGAAAGGAGCTGCGCCGTCTCGACGGCCTGGCGGGCCCGGACATCGGCCAGGTAGCTGTATCCGGTCCCGACCAGCGCCTGCCCGATGTCGGTACAGGTCCCGACCGAGATGGGCCGGCCGTCGAGTCGGGCGCCCTCACCGAGTGCCGCCGTGAACGTCTCCCCCGACATCGGGTTGTGCACGACACCTGCCACGACGGTGCCCTCGAAGCTCGCCGCGATCGACACCGAGAAGGCGGGGATCCCGTACAGGTAGTTGACGGTTCCGTCGATGGGGTCCGCGATCCACACCACTCCGCTGCTGCCGCGGATGTCGTCGCCCTCCTCGCCCACGAACCCGTCGCTGCCCCGCGAGGCCAAGATGGTGCTCCGGATCAGCT
>JAWWPH010000386.1:0-2527 GCA_033850875.1 Nocardioidaceae bacterium
CATGACGGTGAAGCGTAGTGTCGCCGCCGGTTCGCCGGCCGCTCAGCGCCGCGAGCTGTGGACGTCAGCCGATCGCGTAGGGCGAGGTGAAGAACCCGGTCGGGTCGACGGACGCCTTGATCGAGCGGAGCCTCGCGTAGTTGGCGCCGTAGTAGCTGCTGACCGCCCGGTGCGGCTCGAGGTAGTTCACGTAGCCGCCCTGCGAGTACGCGGCGACGGCGCGGTGCGCGTGAGCGATCGACGAGTACGCCTGCTGCACGTCACCGCTGCTGGGACTGCTCGGGAGCCCGATGTACCACTGCACGTCGCAGAGGGCACCGCGCCACGGGAAGGCCGTCGCGTCGACCGGCACGTCACCCACCCTGCCGGTGAGCGGGTCGAGGATGGCCGCGACGGAGGACCCTTTGGCCGCGCGGTTCGCGACGTACCCGGACAGCGCCGTCGCCAGGGCTGTCGGCATGGCGGCCAGGACGTCACTGCCCGCTGCCCATCCCTGGCGCGCCGAGGTCGTGCCCCCTCCGAGGTAAGAGACGGCGTCGAGGAACGACTTGGAGAACGTCGAGACGTCGGTCGCGTTCGCCCCGACGGCTGTCTCCATGGCGGTGGCTTCCGACTCCTCCTCACCGGCGGAGCAGGTACCGAGCACCTCCACCGTCGCCGTCCCCTGGGAGCTGGCGTCGAGGTGCAGGTTGGCCCAGGCGGTGCGGTCCATCGTGCGCACTCTCGCAGCCCAGCCGCGGATCACGGCCGAGGCGGAGGACCAGGGGAAGCCGAGCCTGAAGAAGCCGACGGGTGCGGCCGCCGAGGTGGCGTAGCGGATCGACGTGACGATGCCGAAGTTGCCCCCTCCGCCGCCGCGGCACGCCCAGAACAGGTCGGTCTCCCGTTGGTCGTCGACCGTGAGGATGCGCCCGTCCGCGGTGACCATGGTCAGGCCGACCACGGCGTCGCAGGTCAGGCCGGACTCGCGGCTGGCGACGCCGATACCGCCGCCGAGGGTGAGCCCGGCAGCCCCGACCGTCGGGCAGGTGCCGGTCGGTATCGTGCGCGTGTGCCGGTCGAGTGCGGCATGCACCGGGTACAGCCTCGCCCCGGCGCCGACCGTCGCGACGGCGCCGCCAACGTCGTAGTGCACCGACGCCAGCCGCCCGACGTCGATGACCAGGCCGCCGGCGACCGTCGACGCTCCGACATAGGAGTGCCCGCCGGCCTTGGGTCGCGAACGCAGCGCGAACCGCTGCGCGAACGTCACGGCAGAGCTCACGTCGTCGGCGGACGCGGCCTCGACGACCGCGACGGGTACGACACCGTCGAAGCGGGTGTTGAACAGCCGGCTGACGGACGCGAAGTCGCCGTCGGAAGGCTGGACGACGTCGCCGTCGATGGAGTGTGCCAGCGACCGCCAGTCGGCGGTGGTCGGCCCGTGGGCTGACGACGCGGTCGACCTGCTGCTCGGCGACAACGACGGCGACGGTGACGGTGATGGGGAGGCCGCGCCGTTGGAGGGCGGCGTGGAGGACGTGCATGCCGAGGCGGCCAGCGAGGCCGCCCCCAGGACCGCGCCCTGCAGGACTCTGCGGCGCGTGATGGCGGGCGACGGTGCCGGGCCCGGGGACCGTACGCGGAGGCTCATGGGCTGCCGAGCGCCTCCAGCCCGGCGCGCCGCATGGCGTCGACCGGTACCGCGTCGACGCCCGTCATGAGCTCGACCTGCCGAACCGCCTGGTGCAGAAGCAGGGCGAAGCCGCCGATCACCTGGCCTCCGGCCGACAGAGCGGCCTGCATCAGCGGTGTCCGAGCCGGCGCGTAGACCACGTCGAACACCAGTGGCGCCAGCGCCGCCAGGTCGCCCGCCGATGTCTCGCCCTGCGCGCCTGCGGGAAGGGTCGACACGACCACGTCGGCGCCACGGGGCCGGGGCGGTCGCCCGAGATCGCCCAGGGTCACGTCCAGGCCCAGGCGTGGTCCCAGGCCTGCGACGAACGACGCCCGGGCGGCCGACCGCGCGAGCACGGTGACGGTGTCCGCTCCCAGCTCGGCGACGGCGGCCAGGGCGGAGGCGGCCGTCGCCCCAGCGCCGAGGACGACCACGGACCGCAGGGCCGCGACCCCGGCCTCCTGGAAGGCGCGGACGAATCCGGTGACGTCGGTGTTGCAGCCGCTGCGACGACCGTCCGGCTCGATCAAGACGGTGTTCACCGAGCACAGCAGGCGGGCCTGTTCGGACACCTCGTCGCACAGGTCGAGCACCGGGCGTTTCAGAGGCATCGTCAGGGACAGGCCGCGCCAACTCCCTGACAGTCCCTGCAGGAACCCCGCGAGGGCGTCCTCGGAGACATCGAACGCGTCGTACGACCAGTCCAGACCGAGGCTTCGGTAGGCGGCCCGGTGCAGGGCTGGAGACAGCGAGTGTGCGACCGGGCTTCCCAGCACCGCGCACCGGACCGGCTCCGACGGAGGGTCAGCAGGCATCCGAGGTCTCGCAGTAGCGGTGCAGCAGCTGCACGTTGTGCTGGTGATCGGCGAA
>JAWWPH010000411.1:0-5582 GCA_033850875.1 Nocardioidaceae bacterium
CCGCCCATGCTGCAGATCGGCAGTATGGGACGGGCGGCGGTCGTCGCTACCTGGGGAGGACGCTCCACCGGACATTTGCACCCACTCGACCCGACATCTGCGCCCACTCGACCCGACATCTGCGCCCGCTCGTCCCGACATTTGCGCCCGCTCGACCGGACATTTTCGCCCGCTCGACCGGACATCTCTGGCCGGTCGGCCTACGGGGGCGGGGTGGGAGGAGGCGTACCTCCGGACGCGGAGCTGACCTGTAGCCAGTCGGTCCCCACCCGCTCCAGCGCCTCACGGGCGACGGCCTGCTGCTCGGTGATCGCGCGCTCCGAGCGATCGCTCCCCAGGAAGCTGACGCTCCAGTGCAGCAATGTCGTCACCCGCTTCTTGAAGCCGGTGATGTACACGATGTGAACGCCGAGCCACAACAACCAGGCGACGAAGCCGCTGAGCCTGAGAGGCCCGATCATCGCGACAGCACTGAAGCGCGAGATCGTGGCCATGCTGCCCTTGTCGTGGTAGCGGAACGGGGCGTCGGCCGGCTCGCCGGCGAGCCGGTCGGTGATGCGGCGGGCGGCGAAGCGGCCGGTCTGGATCGCCACCTGCGCGACACCCGGCAGGTCGTCGAGCGCGATCATGTCCCCGATCACGAAGACCTCGGGATGCCCCGGCAATGTGAGGTCGGGCTGTACCCGAACCCGTCCGGCACGGTCGACCTCCGCACCCGTCTGGCGGGCGACCAGGGCGCCGAGCGCGCTCGCGGCGACTCCGGCGGCCCACATCTTCGTCACCGCCTCGATCCGCTCCTCACCGCCGTCGGGATGCTTGACCGTGATCCCCAGGTTGTCGACGTCGACCACGGGCATCGACGTCTTGACCTCGATGCCGAGCCGGGTGAGCCGCTTGACCGCCTTGCGCCCGAGCCGCTTGCCGAACGCCGGGAGCACGACCGGACCGGCGTCGAGGAGGATCACCCGGGCGTCGCGCGTGTCGATGCGCCGGTACTCGTTGCGCAGCGCCCGGTGCGCCAGCTCGGAGATCTGTCCCGCCATCTCGACGCCCGTCGGCCCGGCACCGACGACGACGAACGTCATCAGCCGCTGCACCATGGCAGGGTCGGTGCTCAGCTCGGCGAGCTCGAAGGCTCCGAAGATCCTGGCACGCAGCTCCAGAGCGTCGTCGATCGACTTCATGCCCGGTGCGAAGTCCGCGAACCGGTCGTTCCCGAAGTACGACTGGGTCGACCCCGCCGCGAGGATGAGGCTGTCGTACGGCGTCGTGGTGACCAGCCCGACGGTCTTCGACGTCACCGTCCGGTTCGCGATGTCGATGTCCGTGACGTCGCCGAGCACAACCCGGACGTTGCGCTGCCGGGCGAGGATCTCACGCGTCGCCGGCGCGATCTCGCCCTGCGACAAGATCCCGGTCGCCACCTGGTACAGCAGCGGCTGAAAGAGGTGATGTGACGTCTTGGCGACCAATGTGACGTCGACGTCGGCGCGCTTCAGCGCCTGCGCCGCGAACAGCCCGCCGAACCCCGAGCCCACGATCACCACCCGGTGGCGGGCGGATGTCGTGCTGGGCGTCGTCGGCATGAGCAGCCTCCTGAGGGACACGGGTACGTCCCAGCCAGTATCTCGTGAGGCCGACTGGGGTGCTCCGCCGGCGTCTGCCGGCCACCCTGCGACGACACGCCGCACGACGAACGCGAGCACCCTGGCGTTCGGGCGTACCGAGGTCCTAGCCTGCTGAGGACTTCGACCAGCGGCGCCGTCACGGAGGAGGCCGAGATGCCCGATGCTGCTTCGAGGAAACTGCCGACCGGGGTCGTCATCGGCGTCGGGGTGCTCCTCGCCATACCCGTCCTCGCCCTGCTGCTCGTGAAGGTCTACGCCAAGGACGGACCGCACCTGTGGGGGTTCCCCTTCTTCTACTGGTACCAGTTCGCCTGGGTCTTCCTCGCGAGCGGGTTCACCTACGCCGCCTACGCGCTGATCCGCCGGACGCGCGGTGAGGAGGACGGCGCGTGACCACGACCCTGATGGCCGACACCCACGTCGACGGTGTCGCCCTCACCGTGCTGATCTTCTTCTTCGCCGTCGTCACGCTGGGCGGCTTCTACGCGGCTCGGTGGCGCAAGCCCGAGTCCATGCACTCCCTCGACGAGTGGGGCCTCGGCGGGCGGAGCTTCGGGACGATCACGACCTGGTTCCTGCTCGGAGGCGACCTCTACACGGCGTACACGTTCGTCGCCGTCCCGGCCGCCATGTACGCCACCGGCGCCGTCAGCGGGTTCTTCGCCGTGCCGTACACGATCGTGGTGTATCCGCTCATCTTCATCTTCATGCCCCGCCTGTGGTCGGTGGCCCACGCCAAGGGGTACGTCACCCCCGCCGACTTCGTGCGCGGCCGGTACGACTCGAGCGGGCTCTCGCTCGCCGTCGCCCTTACCGGCATCCTGGCGACGATGCCGTACATAGCACTGCAGCTGGTCGGTATCCAGGCGGTCCTCGACACGATCGGACTGGGCGGCTCCGGCAACGTGTTCCTCAAGGACCTGCCGCTCTTCATCGCGTTCGCGGTACTGGCCGCCTTCACCTACTCCTCCGGCCTGCGGGCGCCGGCGCTCATCGCGTTCGTGAAGGACACGCTGATCTACCTCGTGATCGTCGTCGCGATCATCTGGCTGGCCGTGCACCTCGGGTTCGGAACCGTCTTCAACGCCGCGCAGACGAAGATGGACACCCCGACCCCACCCGGATCCGCCACCCCCACGGTCGGCGTCTTCATCCCCGGCGCGACGGGCTACTGGGCGTACGCGACCCTCGCCCTCGGGTCCGCTCTGGCGCTGTTCATGTACCCGCACTCGATGACCGCGGTGCTGTCCGGGAAGAGCCGCAACACGATCCGGCGCAACGCGACCATCCTCCCTGCGTACTCCCTGATGCTCGGCATGCTTGCGCTGCTCGGCTTCGCGGCCATCGCCGCGAAGACGTCGGTGTTCGGTCTGGACGGGGTGGCGAACGCGCAGCTCGCCGTGCCGCACCTGTTCCAGGAGAACTTCCCGAGCTGGTTCGCCGGGATCGCGTTCTCGGCGATCGCGATCGGGGCGCTCGTCCCCTCCGCGATCATGTCGATCGCAGCCGCGAACCTGTTCACCCGCAACATCTACAAGGAGTACATCAAGCCCAACGCCACCCACCATGACGAGGCCAGGGCGTCGAAGATCACGTCGCTCGTGGTCAAGTTCGGCGCGCTGCTGTTCGTCCTCGCTCTCGACAAGCAGAACGCCATCAACATGCAGCTCCTGGGTGGGGTGTGGATCCTGCAGACGTTCCTCGCCATCGTCGCCGGGCTCTTCACCCGCTGGTTCCACCGGTGGGCACTGCTCGCCGGCTGGGCCGTCGGCATGGTCTATGGGACGATCGCGGCGTACAACGTCACGGCCCCGAAGGTGGTGCTGAAGGTCGGCGACACCAAGCCGGAGGTGCTCGGTACGCGCCACTTCGGCGGGTCGCTCGCGTCGTTCCCCTTCACCGACACCAAGGTGTACATCGCGCTGACCGCCCTGCTCCTCAACGTCATCGTGGCGATCGTCCTGACGCTGGTGTTCCGGGCGATGAACCTCGCAGCGGGCAACGACGCGACCACGCCGGACGACTACTACTCCGACATCGCCACCACCCCGGTGCCGCCACCCGGCCACTACGTCGGCGAGGACGAGGAGCCGGCCGTCACCTGAGGCCGCGAACACGAGGCGGCGGGCCCTGGCATTCCCAGGGCCCGCCGTGTATCGCTTCCCTCGTCACCTGTACAGACGCCGTCAGCCGGCAAAAAGTTGCATCGCGGGTTGGCAGTCGTCGAGCCTGAGCCGCCTTCAGAGGTTGCCGCGAGCGTCCTGCTCGCGCTCGATGGCCTCGAAGAGTGCCTTGAAGTTCCCCTTGCCGAAGCCCAGCGACCCGTGCCTCTCGATGAACTCGTAGAACACCGTGGGGCGGTCACCGATCGGCTTGGTGAAGATCTGCAAGAGGTACCCGTCCTCGTCGCGGTCGACGAGGATGCCGCGCTGCTTGAGGTCGTCGATGTCGACGCGTACCTTGCCGATCCTGGCCCGCAGCTCCGGGTCGTCATAGTAGGAGTCGGGAGCGGCGAGGAACGAGATCCCGTTCGCCTTCAGCTGGTCGACGGTTCGCAGGATGTCGTTGGTGGCAAGGGCGATGTGCTGACAGCCTGCGCCACCGTAGAACTCGAGGTACTCGTCGATCTGCGACTTCTTCTTCGCGACCGCCGGCTCGTTGAGGGGGAACTTCACCCGGTGGTTGCCGTTGGAGACCACCTTCGACATGAGGGCCGAGTAGTCCGTCGCGATGTCGTCGCCGATGAACTCAGCCATGTTCACGAAGCCGAGCACGACGTTGTAGAACTTCACCCACTCGTCCATCCGGCCGAGCTCGACGTTGCCGACGCAGTGGTCGATCGCCTGGAAGAGTCGCTTGGGGTGCCCGTCGGGACGCGTCACGGTCGTCTCGGCCGCCACGAACCCGGGGAGGTACGGCCCGGAGTACCGGGAGCGGTCGACGAGCGTGTGCCGCGTCTCGCCGTACGTCGCGATCGCCGCCGTACGCACGGTGCCGTGCTCGTCGCTCACGTCGTGTGGCTCGTCGAGGATCGTGGCGCCGGTACGCCGGGCGTGGGCGATGCACTTGTCGACGTCGGGTACCTCCAGAGCAAGGTCGACGACGCCGTCACCGTGGCGGCGGTGGTGCTCGAGCACCGGGCTGTCGGGCGTCACCCCGCCGCGGAAGACGAAGCGCGCGGAGCCGGCCTTCAGCACGTACGCCTTGTGGTCGCGTACCCCGGTCTCGGGTCCGGCGTAGGCGACCAGGTCCATACCGAACGCGAGCTGGTAGAACTGCGCGGTCTGCGTCGCGTTCCCGACGACGAAGACGACGGCGTCCATGGCCGTGACCGGGAAGGGGTCCTTCGACTCGTCGTAGTCCACGAGCCCCACGAGCTGCTTCAGCTGCTCGAGCGTCAGGTCTGCCTGCAGTTCTTCGGGTGTCAACGTGTCCGTCATGCCCTGAGGATGCCTAGCGAGCGACACATTGCGCAAGAGATCGGCGATACACTGATCGAAACGACAAGTGTTCTGGCCAATATTACGGCGCGTTGCGTGCATTATGACCAGACGCTGAGCAAGGAGAATCGACGCATGCCGCTCGACCACCTCGACGCCCGGCTCCTCGAGCTGCTGGCCGACGATGCGCGGATCGGCGTGATGGAGGCGTCGCGGCGCCTCGGCGTCGCGCGCGGCACCGTACAGGCCCGGATCGAGCGGCTGGAGCGTACCGGCGTGGTCCGCGGCTGGGGACCCGACCTCGACCCCGAGGCTATCGGCTTCCCCGTCACCGCGTTCGTGACGCTGGAGATCAGGCAGGGCGGCGGTCATGACCCGGTCGGAGCGCACCTGGCACGGATCCCGGAGGTCATCGAGGCACACACGGTCAGCGGTCCCGGTGATCTGTGGTGCCACGTGGTGGCGAGGTCCAACGCCGACCTGCAGCGGGTGCTGGACACCGTCGTCTCGCATC
>JAWWPH010000448.1:0-3390 GCA_033850875.1 Nocardioidaceae bacterium
TGGCCGTCGGGGCGGTCGCAAAGGCGGTTGCCGGGGCCGGCTACCGGCTGGTCGTCGACAGATGACGCCCACGACGGTCGACCTCGAAGTCTCGGGCATGACCTGCGCGTCCTGTGCCGCCCGCATCGAGAAGAGGCTCAACGGGATGCCCGGCGTGGCCGCGAGCGTCGACTACGCCACCGCGAAGGCCACCGTCTCTCTGCCCGCCGGGACGAGCCCCAAAGACGCGATCGCGACGGTCGAGGCGACCGGGTACACCGCACGGCTGCCGCATGCGCACGCCATGGCGAGCGCTCCGAGCGATGCAGACGCGGAGCCGACCGCCGAAACCAGTGCTCTGCGCCGCCGCCTGACGTGGTCCGCCCTACTGGCCGCGCCCGTTCTCGCGCTGGCCGTCGTCTCGTCCCTGCAGTTCGACTACTGGCAGTGGGTGTCGCTGGCGCTCGCCACACCGGTCGTGGCCTGGGGCGCCTGGCCGTTCCATCGCGCTGCCTGGCTCGCCGCCCGCCACCTCGCCGCCACGATGGACACGCTCATCAGCCTCGGCGTGCTGGCGGCGTACGGGTGGTCGGCGTACGCCCTCGTGTTCGGGCAAGCGGGGCGGCCAGGCATGCGGATGACCTTCGAGCTGGTGCCGGCGCGTGGCGGCGGCGACGGCGTCTATCTCGAGGTCGCCGCCGCCGCCACCGTCTTCATGCTGACCGGGCGGTACCTCGAGGCGATGGCGCGGCGGCGTTCGGGCACCGCACTGCGGACGCTGCTCGACCTCGGCGCGAAGGACGTCGGCGTGCTGCGTGACGGGACCGAGCGGCGGGTGCCGGTGGCCGAGCTGGTCGCCGGCGACCGGTTCGTCGTTCGGCCGGGCGAGAAGGTGGCGACCGACGGGCAGGTCGTCGACGGCTCCTCGGCCGTCGACGCCAGCATGCTCACCGGCGAGCCGGTGCCGGTGGCCGTGCTCCCCGGCGACGACGTCGTCGGCGCAACGGTCAACGTGGGTGGCGGCCGCCTGGTCGTCCGCGCTACCCGGGTCGGTGCGGACACCCAGCTCGCGCAGACCGGCCGGCTCGTCGAGGCGGCGCAGTCAGGCAAGGCGCCGGTCCAGCGGCTGGCCGACCGGGTGTCGGGGGTGTTCGTGCCGGTGGTGCTCGTGCTCAGCGTGGTGACGTTGCTGGGCTGGCTCGTGGCCGGCGCCGGTGCCGACACGGCGTTCGAGGCGGCGGTCGCCGTGCTCATCATCGCGTGCCCGTGCGCTCTCGGCCTCGCCACGCCTACCGCCCTCCTCGTCGGCACCGGACGCGGCGCCCAGCTCGGGATCCTCATCAGGGGGCCGCAGGTGCTGGAGGCCACCCGGCAGGTCGACACCGTCCTGCTTGACAAGACCGGCACCGTCACGACGGGCCGGATGCGCCTCGCCGGCGTGACGGCGGCGCCCGGTGAGAACGAGTCCGAGGTGCTGCGGCTCGCCGGCGCTGTGGAGGACGCCTCTCAGCACCCCATCGCCGCAGCCGTCTCGGGCGCAGCCCGCGCGGCTGGTGATCTGCCGGGGGTGCACGACTTCAGCGCGGTGGACGGTACGGGCGTGACCGGTGTCGTCGAGGGAAGACGGGTCCTCGTGGGAAGCGTCGACGAGGTGGCCCGTGAGACGACCGAGCCGCTTCCCGATGCCTTGACCGCTGCACGCGAGGCGGCCGAGTCCGAGGGGCGTACGGTCGTCGCGGTCGCTTGGGACGGCCGGTGCCGGGGAGTGCTGGTGGTGGGCGACACGGTCAAGGCGACGAGCGCCGAGGGGGTATCACGGCTGCGCGGCCTCGGACTCGCCCCGATCCTGCTCACCGGCGACAACGAGCGGGCGGCTCGGGCCGTCGCGGCCGAGGTAGGCATTCGCGACGTCATCGCCGGTGTGCTTCCCGCGGAGAAGGTTGCCGCCGTGCGCCGGCTGCAGCAGCAGGGCAGGGTCGTGGCGATGGTCGGCGACGGCGTCAACGACGCCGCGGCGCTGGCTCAGGCCGACCTCGGCATCGCGATGGGCTCGGGCACGGACGTCGCCATCGAGGCCAGTGACCTCACCCTGGTACGCGGAGACCTGCGCGCCGTCGCCGACGCGATCGTGCTCGCCCGCCGTACGCTGGCCACCATCAGGGGCAACCTGTTCTGGGCGTTCGGGTACAACGCCGCGGCCCTGCCGCTCGCCATGGCCGGTCTGCTCAACCCCGTCGTCGCCGGAGCGGCGATGGCGTTCTCGTCGGTCTTCGTGGTCAGCAACAGCCTGCGGTTACGGTCCTTCGGCAGAGCCCGGGGCACCGATCTCCTGGAGCCCCGAGGTCGCCGGGCCCTCCAGCAGGTCGCCGGCGGCGGAGAAGCGTGAGCCGTGCAGCGGACAGTCCCACGACGCCTCGGCGTCGTTCCAGGTGAGGATGCCACGCAGGTGCGGGCACACGGCCGAGAACCGGCGGGTCTGCCCCGCCACGGTACAGACGGCGACCGGCTGGATGCCGTCTCGCTCGACGTGTCCCTGCCCTTCTTCGGGGACGCCTGTCTCCGCGTTCCCGACGGCGGTCCGCAGCCAGCCCTGCGCCAGGTGCAGCGCCACGCTGGCGTTGAGCCGGGCTGCTGACGGCAGACCACCGAGCTCGCGCAACCGCCAGCTGTCGAGCGCCTCGGCCCACTCGGTGCTGCCACCGAGGATCCGGCTGGACAGGGCGAGGCTCGCGGCAACGGCGTTCGTCATCCCCCACTTGTCGTAGCCGGTCGCCACGAAGCACCGGTCGCCCCCGGGCGTGAGGGAGCCGACGTACGGGAGGCTGTCGATCGACTCGTAGTCCTGGGCGGACCAGGAGTGCGTGAGGGTCGCCCCGGGGAAGTGCTCGCCGGTCCAGGAGGTCAGGTCGTCCACGAGCTCGCTGGTCGGGACGTGCCGGCCCACGGTGTGCCCGTTCCCTCCGACCAGCAGCAGCTCGCCGCCGGCGCGGGGGAGTGAGCGCAGGGAGCGGGTGGGAAGGTCCGCGGACAGGTACATGCCGCTCGGGCACTCCGGGACCTCGAACGCCAGCGCGTAGGACCGCAGCGGCTCCAGCCGCGCGAAGTACGCGCCGCGGTCCAGGACGGGTATGCCTGTGGCGAGGACGAGCTGCGGAGCGGTCACGACGCCTTGGTCGGTCGTGATGGTCGACTCGGACCCGAGCTGTACCGACGTCACCCTGGTGGAGTCGAACACGACGCCGCCGTGCTGCTGGAAGTCGTCGACGAGGGCGAGCAGCACGTCCATCGGGTCGAGCTGTGCCTGGTCGTCGAGCCGGACGGCGCCCCGGGTCGGGTACGGCAGCTCCGGTGTGTCGGTCCATACCGCCTTGATGCCGGCGTTGCGGCAGGCGTCCAGCTCGGCCTGGGCGG
>JAWWPH010000451.1:0-3434 GCA_033850875.1 Nocardioidaceae bacterium
GACAGTCCCGGCGCCCGGCATACCCAGGCAACCTTCGCCGCGGCCCTTCCGATCGTCGTGGCGAAGCGGGCGCAGGTCCCTCCCGGCTCGACCGTCGTCGTCGACGTCACCGGGCCGGTATCCGCGCTGTATGCGGTCGCGGTTGACGCCGACGGCAGGGGCGCGTTCGTGGCCGCCGAGGACGCCGAGCCCATCACCCGGCTGACCATGAACTCCGAGACGTTCACGATCTTGGGGGCGGGCCGCCGGGAGCCGTCGGGGCTGGCGGTGAAGGTCGATGGCGACGCCGAGGTGGCGGCCCGGGTCATGGCGGCCATGGCGGTGACGCCCTGAGCGTCGGTGCGCTTCCCACCGAACGATCCGAGTCAGAGGCAGCCAGGGCACCTGAAAGTCGGATTTGCCGGTGGTGAGCCGGCTCAGAGGTGGCGTCGGGACTGGATCACGCGGAACCGGCTCGCCACGAACGCCCCGTCGGTGAAGGTCGAGTTCGCCGAGGGGTTCGCGCCCGTGCCGTGGAAGTCGCTGAACGCCGCGCTCTGGTTGACGAACACCTGGCCGGTGAGGTTCTCGCTCAGCGCGACGCCGGCGTCGAGGGCCGCGGTACGCATCGACGCGATCACCGCCTCCGACGTGGAGTACACCGACGCGGTCATCGCTCCGTGCTCGATCACGGTCCGCCGGAAGACGTCGATCGACTCGTCGGTCGAACCGGTCGCGATCAGGTAGCTGATCGGTCCGAAGCACTCCTGCTCGTACGCGGACCGGTCGGCGACGTCGAGACGTACCAGCACCGGCGTCCGGACGACCGCGTCGGCGTACTCCGGGTGTACGACCGCTCGCGGCTCGACGACCACCGTGCCGGCGTCCCGACCCGCGTCCCCGCCGCCTTCCCCGCCAGCGGAACCCCCGCCGGTCAGAGCTCCGGTCGCCGTGATGCGGCCCAGCACGTCGGCGTTCACGACCCCGCCCAGGACCTCGACCGCCCTCGCGTCGTCACCGACCAGCTTGGTCAAGGCGGCAGAGATGCCCGCCGCCACGTCGTCGACCGACTTGTGGCCCTCGTCGGTGTCGATGCCGTCGCGGGGCACGAACAGGTTCTGCGGTGCCGTGCACATCTGACCCGTGTACAGGGCCAGCGAGAAGGCCAGGTTGAAGCACATCGCCTTGAACGCGTCGGTCGAGTCGATGACCACGGCGTTGACGCCGGCCTTCTCGGTGAAGACGGTCGCCTGCGTGGCATGCGACTCCAGCCAGTCGCCGAACGCAGTGGAGCCCGTGAAGTCGACGAGCTTCACCTCCGGACGTACGGCGAGCACAGCCGCGATGCCGTCGGCAGGGTCCTCCGCCGCCAGGGTCACGAGGTCGGCGTCGAAGCCGGCCTCCGCGAGCACCTCCTGGCAGACCTGCACGGTGATGGCCAGCGGGAGGACCGCGCCGGGGTGCGGCTTCACCACGACGGGGTTGCCCGTGACGAGCGACGCGAACAGTCCGGGCCACGAGTTCCAGGTCGGGAAGGTGTTGCACCCGATCACGAGCGAGACGCCTCGAGGGACCACCGTGAAGGTCTTCTCCATCCGGATCGGCGCATCGCGTCCAGGCTTCTCCCAGATCGCAGTACGGGGGACCCGGGTCATCTCCACGTACGCGTAGGCGATCGACTCGAGGGCCCGGTCGAGCGCGTGGGCACCGCCGGCCTGGAACGCCATCACGAAAGCCTGTCCCGACGTGTGCATCACCGCGTTGGCCAGCTCGAAGATCCGTGCGTGCAGGCGTGCCAAGATCTCCAGACCCACGCCGACGCGCGCCTCCACCCCGGCGTCCCGCCAGGCGTTCATCCCCGCGCCGGCCGCTTCGAGCAGAGTCGGTACACCGTCAGCGGTGACCCGCGGGTAGCGCACGTCGAGCGGCAGGCCGAACGGCGACTTCTCCGTCGCCACCACCTTTTCGGCGCCCGGCGTACGGAGCGGGAAGTCGCTGCCCAGCCACCGCTGGAAGGCGGCCGACCCGTCGCCCGCCGCGGCCTCGCCGTACACGCGCGGGCTCGGCGACTCGGGGAACGCGCTGTGGTAACCGCGGGACCGCGTCGCCGCCACGGCGGCGTCGAGCGTCGCGCGATGCTGCTCGAAGAGCTCGTCGGCCAGCGCCATGGGGGCCTCCAGGAGTACGGATGTGGATGTGACAGTCGTGCGACAGGGCCGCTCCCAGTCTGTCACAGCGCGCGGCATGAGAGAGTGCCCCGGTGGAGATCCGTCCCCTCGCCGATGCCGATGTGGAAGCCGTGCTCGACCTCAACGACAGGTCGGTGGAAGCCGTGAGCCCGCTCGACGCGTCGCAGCTCGCGACGTACCGGACGATGGCGGCGGAGTCACTCGTCGTCGAGGTGGACGGCAAGATCGCGGCGTTCGCGATCGCCTACCGTCCGGGCTCCGAGTACGCGTCGGAGAACTACCGGTGGCACGCCGAGCGCTTCGACGACTTCTTCTACCTCGACCGCATCGTCGTCGGGTCCGACTACCGACGCCGCGGCCTCGCGACCGCGTTGTACGACGCGATGGAGGAGCGCGCACGGGCGCACGGGCGGATGGTCTGCGAGGTGAACTCCGACCCGCCGAACGTCGAGTCGCTCGCCTTCCACCGCCACCGCGGCTACGTCGAGATCGGGGAGCTCGCGAAGCCGGACGGACACCGGGTCGTGATGCTCGAGAAGCCGCTGTGAGCGAGCCGAGTCCGGACGCGCAGTCGCTCGCCCGTCGCTGCGCTGACGTGATGTGGCGCAACGACCTCGCGTCGCAGGGTCTCGGGATGGTCTTGACCGAGGTGGCAGCAGGACGGGCGACCCTCTCGATGACCGTGCGCGATGACATGACGAACGGGCACGGCACGGCACACGGGGGCTTCATCTTCACCCTGGCCGACTCCGCATTCGCCTTCGCCTGCAACTCCTACAACGAGCGGACGGTCGCGCAGGCGTGCGACATCGTCTTCGCGGCGCCGGCCCGGGCCGGGGACACCCTCGTCGCGGAGGCCGTCGAGCGGCACCGCTTCGGGCGCAACGGGCTGTACGACATCCGGGTACGGTGCGGCGACCGCGTCGTCGCCGAGTTCCGCGGTCGCAGCAGGGCGATCGGTGGGGCGCTGATCGACGATGCGTGAGCTGTCCACGCCCCCCGAGCTGTGGGACTCCGCCGAGCGGTTGCAGCCGGACCAGCTCCGCGACCTGCAGCTGTCGCGCCACCGCGACACGCTGCGGCGCGCGTATGACCACGTGCCCCACTATCGGACGGCCATCGACGCGGCCGGGGTGCACCCGGACGACGTGACCGACCTCGCCGACCTCGCGCGCTTCCCGTTCACGACGAAGACCGACCTGCGTGCCAACTACCCGTTCGGGATGTTCGCGGTCCCGCGCGAGGAGGTCGCACGCATCCACGCCT
>JAWWPH010000465.1:0-9440 GCA_033850875.1 Nocardioidaceae bacterium
CTATGCGTCTATGTACGCGTGGAACCTGTGGGAGCGGGCAACCGTCGTCATCGACGAGCGGCTGGTCGCGCTGACCACCCGGCTCGGGCTGGTCGAACGGGTCGAGCAGGAGGACTTCCAGGCCCATCTCACCCTCGTGCGAACCCACCGTGAGCAGTTCCAGCAATCGATGATCTCGGTGATGTGGGGCGCGCTGCTGGGCGTCCAGGTCCTGGTCACCATCGCCATCTTGGTGCTGGTCGCTCCGCTGCTGCTGCTCCTGCCGCTGTTCAGCGCGGCGCCGATCCTCGCGTCGCGATGGGCCGAAGCGAGGATCGAGGCCGCCCGACGGGCCTCGGTGGCAGACACCCGCACGGCTGACGGGTTCGCGCTGCTGGCCTTGGACGCTACGGCGGCAGGCGAGCTGCGTGTCCTGCAGCTGCGCGACCTGGTGCTCTCGCGGCACGAGGCCGCCTGGAACCGGATGATCGACAGGCTGTGGCGCGCGGAGCTGCTCGCGACGGGAGTCACCGTCGCCGGCCTCGCGCTGTTCACCGCCGGTTTCGCAGGGTCGGTTCTCTACGTGACGCAGCGCTCCCTCGACGGAGCCACGAGCCTCGGGTCGGTGATCTTGGTACTGACAGCGGGGCAACAGCTGCACAGCCAGATCGGAGGCGTCCTGTCCAACGCCGGCGCGCTGTTCCGCATCGTCGACACCACCCGGCACCTGGCGTGGCTGCGTCGCTTCGTCGAGGCGCACGAGGAGCGGGGTGTCCGGACTCCGCCGGCGACACTGCGAGACGGTATTCGGCTCGAGTCCGTGTCCTTCCGGTACGCCACCGCGCGCCGCAACGCGGTCGACGACGTCAGCGTCCGGTTGCCGGCGGGCGCGGTCGTCGCAATTGTCGGGGAGAACGGGGCGGGGAAGTCGACGCTCGTCTCATTGCTGTGCGGCCTGCACTCACCGACCAGCGGCCGCATCAGCGTCGACGGAGGCGACCTCACTGACCTTGACGCGGTCTCATGGCGAGGCAGCGTCTCTGCCGCGTTCCAGGAGTTCGTCCGTTACCAACTCGTCGCTCAAGACGTCGTCGGTCTAGGTCGCCCCGAGCGGGTCGACGACCTCGAGATGGTTCGTGGTGCGCTGAAACGTGCGGACGTCGCCGATCTCGAGGACGAGCTGCCCGACGGGCTCCGCACGCCGCTCGGACGAGCGTTCCTCGACGGTGTCGACCTTTCCGGAGGCCAGTGGCAGAAGCTCGCCCTGGCTCGGTCGATGATGCGCGACAAGCCCCTGCTCCTCATCCTCGACGAGCCGACGTACTCGCTGGACGTCGAGTCCGAGCGGCGTGTGTTCGACTGGTTCTCACGGGTCGCCGCCACCGACTCCACAGTCGGCTCGGTGACGGTGATCGTCTCCCACCGGTTCTCCACGGTCCGCGCCGCCGACATCGTGCTGGTGATGGCAGACGGCCGGCTGGTGGAGTCGGGTACCCACGCCGAGCTTCTCGCCATCGGAGGCGCGTACGCGACCATGTATCAGACCCAGGCACAGGGCTACCAGTAGCCGACCCACCCAAGCAGCAGCTTGAGCGTTGCTTCGACCGGCAGAACGCGTCGGATATTCAGCGTCGATGATCCTGCATCGCGAGGGGCAACCTCCACCAGCGGGCGTCGGCGAGCACGACGCCCAGGACGACGACGGCGCCGATGGTGAGTACGACCCAGCCTGTGGCGCTGTGGTCCCACCCGCCCGACGTGGTGGTGGCGTAGGGGAAGACAGGCAGGTGACGGTCGAGCGGGCGGAGCAGCGCCCAAGCCGTGGTCGCCGGCACCACCGCCGTGGCGAACATCAGCCCTGGCGACGCCTCGCCGCACGAGCGTCGCCAGCAGGTGTACGCCGCCCCGGCAAGGCTCGCCGCCACCCCTTGGACCCAGATCTGGTCACCGTGCTCGAACGTGGTCTCGTCGCCGGCGTGGAGCACGACCGCCGTCCACGTCACGACGAGCAGCAGCGGCCCAGGGGTCCGCGCCATCGTGCGCCACGCCAGGCCCCGAGGCGACGAGTCGACGACGGCGGCGGCCGTCTCGTCGAAGCACCAGGCCGTTGCGCCTGCCAGCAGGCCGACCGCCGTCCCCTCGAGCGGCCAGAGCGTCCACGGGTTCCAGCGAACGAGCTCCATCAGCACGACGACGAGCCCCGCCGCCAGGGCGACCCGCGTCCACGGGACCGCCCTGGCGATGTAGCCGGTCATCAGCAGTTGGCGCAGGGCACGGGGTTCACGAGCACGTCGGTGTAGCCGACGTACACGGTCAGCACGCCGAGCACCAACGCCAGCCCGACCAGACCGAGCGCGACCTTGCGCAGCCGGATCCGGTCCGACTCGGGGTCGTGGAACACGGCGACCACAACCCCGAGCGCACACACGACCAGCAGGTAGAGCACCCAGATGAAGGGGTTGCCCGGGGCGGTCTTGAAGTGGATCGACCCGTCGGCGTCTGCGCCCCAACCGAGCTGGCCGATGAAGTAGGTCCAGAACCAGAACACCCGGTAGGGCTGCCCGCCGGCGAAGTTGCCCTGCAGCATGATCGTGACCAGAACGAGCAGTACCGAGGCGATCGCCGCTACGCCGCGCTTGGGTAGGTAGCGCGCGAGGAGCAACCCGAGAAGGGGTCCGCCGACCGCGCAGATGACGCCGTCGCCGAACATCTCGGCATAGATGAACAGGTTGCTCACCCCGGGTGGGACGACCCACACGTGGGGCGGCCTGGCATTCCAGGCGACGATTGCGGCGATATAGGCCGCCATCGCGGCCGTGAACGGCACTACGACCGCACCGGCCAGCGCCAGCGTACGGGTGTGCTCCGGCACGGCGACCGCGCCGGCCGCCTCCGCCGCACGATCGGAGCGGCGGGTCAGCCCGAACATGATCACCAGGCCGAGGACGCCGAGCATGGCCCCGGGAGCGATCATGTACGACGCGGCCGAGCCGGTGTCGTCCCAGGCGAACATCGAGACGACGACCAGGGCGGTCATCGCGGTACCGAACCAGAACAGCTTGTGCCGCAGGTAGTTGCGGATCTCCTGGCGGGCGAGGACGCCGAGCGTGGAGCCCGTCTCGTTCATTGTGGTGGTGGTCATCGGTTGACTCCTTGGGGTGTGTGCCGCTCCGATCGGAGCAGCAGATACGCGTCCTCGACCGACGGGTCGACGACAGAGGAGTCGGGAGCGGGCTGCCCCCCGACGGACCGGACCAGCCCGGTTCCGGTCTTCCAGGTCTGGACCGCGCCGCTGGTGGGGGTCGGTCCCAGGTGGACACGGCCGGCTGCCGTGGCCAGGAGCTCGGGCACCGTGCCGTCGAAGCGGATGGCTCCGGCGTCGATGACGAGCACTCGGTCGCACAGGGCCGAGACGTCCTCGGTCTGGTGCGTCGAGATCAACACCGTTCCTGGCAGGCCCGAGAGGAGGCCTCGCAGGGACGCGCGCTGTTCGGGGTCGAGCCCCGTGGTGGGCTCGTCGAGGATGAGCAGGTCGGGTGAGCCGATGAGCGCCTGGGCGATGGCGAGCCGTCGGCGCTGGCCGCCGGACAGCTTGGAGACCTTCATGGCGCCCCGGTCTGCGAGGTGGACCAGGTCGAGCACCCGCTGCACCTCGTCGTGGCGTCTGCTGCTGTCCTTCCACTCCTTCAGCACCCCGAGGTAGTCCAGAAAGTCGAAGGCAGTCATCCCGCGCGGGAAGGTGACCTCCTGCGGGCAGTAGCCGATGCGGCGCCGGGCCTCGACGCGGTTCGCGTGCGACGCGGTGACGTCGAAGCCGGCGACGACGATGCGCCCGGTGCTCGGGGGCAGCGCCGTCGACAGCAGGCGCAGCATCGTGGTCTTGCCCGCGCCGTTCGGCCCGAGAAGGCCCACCACGCCCCGCTGCAGGTCGAGAGTCGTAGGCCGCAGCGCTGGGGCGCGGCCGTACTTCTTCGAGACCCCCTCGAACGACGCGATGGCGGTCACAATTCACCTCCCTGGATACGGAGGGTCGAGGTACGCAGCACCAGGGCAAGTGAGAGTCCGCCCGCCGCTACCAGGAACGCGACCTGCACGACGGGCGTCGCCAGCGAGTCGACCTGATCTCCGATACGAAGTAGTGCCACCACGGTCACCCAGGCGGATGTGACCAGGCCGCCGGTCACCCAGGCCTCGAACCACGTGAGCAGTACCAGCGCCGCGAGGGTCAGCCCGAGCGACGGCGCGAGCCATGCCAGGGCGAGGTCTTCCATGTCGGGGACGACGAAACCGATCGCCATCGTGGCCGGCAGGGCGACCGCGAGTGCGGCGGTTGCCCGGAGCAGGGCGAGCCGCAGCTTGCTGTAGGGGGTTGCTGCCACCACCTCGCGGAGCGGGTCGAGTGCGTCGTACGACGCCACCACTGCCAGCACCGGGACCAGCGGGACGAGGGCCAGGAACACGACATCGCGGTTGGCCGGACCCAGACCTGCGAGCCCGACCACACAGGCGGACACCAGCGCGAAGCCGACGGCGACCGCCCACGGCACCATGAACGAGTCGGCAGCGGAGACGACCACGACGTCGTCGGCTGGTACGCCGAGCCGCCGCATCGCGCGCTGCGAAAGGGGGTGTGCGGGTGCCGAGATGGTCAGCCGCACGCGCGACCACACTTCGTCGACGGCAGCCGGAGCGACCTGGGACCTTGCGGCCGCCCGGCAGTCCGGGCAACCGGTGAGATGGGACTCGAGGCTCAGTTCGGCCGCCGGGTCGAGCCGCCCCGCGGCGTAGGCGTCCCAGACAGGGGCATCGACGTGCCAGCTCATCACCATGCCTCCAACGAGATCAGCTGCTCGCGCAGCTTGGACTTCGCGATCCGTGCCCGGCTCTTGACAGTGCCCTGAGGGATGCCGAGGAGATGGGCCGCCTCCCTGGTGGAGAGCCCGTCGATGACCGTCGCCTGCAGCACCTGCCGCAGCTCGGGTGAGAGGCAGCGCAGGGCGTCGCCGACCGAGCCGTGCTCGACCGCGACCAGCAGCTCGTCCTCCGCGCTTCGCACAGCCGGCGACAGGGCCGACAGCATCCGGCTCTCTACCGGCACCGGCTGCGCCCGCTTGCGCAGGCGGGAGGCGAGCTGCCGGATCGCGATCCCCCACAGCCATGCGCCTACGTCGCCGTCTCCGCGGAACGATCGCGGGCTCCTCCAGACTGCGACGAAGGCGTCGTGGAGAGCCTCGGCGGCCAGGTCACTGTCGGGAGTACGCCGGCGTAGCCTCAGCAGCAGCCAGGCCGAGTGCCGCTCCACCAGCTCGCGCAGGGCAACCTCGTCACGCTGGGCGACCAGACCCAGGAGCTCGGAGTCGGAGAGCTGCTGCACATACCCACTGTCGCGTTGAGCAGGCGGATCGGATCATGATGCGCCGAACTTTCTCGGGCAGCGTACCGAGGGCTACGTCGGTGGGGAACGAGTGTGCGGAGGGCGGATGGCCGCTTGATGCGCCGTAGGGTCGGGACATGGTGATCGCCGCCCGCGCCGCTCGCGCCGAAGCGGCCGCGCGCCTCGCGCGGCGGGCGGTCGATTGGCTCATCAACGTGCATGCCGCAGATTCGGCGGATCCGTCGCTCTACCACGGTCAGGCGGGCGTGGTGCTCGCGCTCAAGGAAGCGGCCGAGCACTTCGGTGACGAGCGCTGTGGCCGCGCGGCTGCCGCTGGTGGTGACGGGCTGGCGGCACGGGTCGAGAGCCTGGAGGATTGCTCCCTGTACTTCGGGCTGGCCGGCGTCGCGGGTGCGCTGCGATCACTCGGCCGAGACGAGGCAGCCGACCGTGCACTGGATCGGATCCGGAGTGGCTTCGACGGCGAACGCTGGAACGAGATGTTCGAACTCTTGGTCGGCAATGCCGGGATCGGGCTCGGCGCACTCTGGGCCGGTGACCTGAGCTTGGCCGTGATGGCCGTGACGCCGTACCTCGCCACTGCCGATCGAACGGCACATGGGGTGAACTGGCCGGTTCGGCCGTCGCCGCCACGATCCCACCACCTTGCCCACGGCACCTTGGGCATTGTCTATGCGCTGGCCGCGGTCGGGCGAGCCGCCGCGCGGGAGGACTTGATCGACCTGGCTCTCGCCGGAGCAGCAGATGTCGTGAGTCGCAACGAGGCGGGAGCTGACGGATTCCTCGTTGCCCACTCCGACCCACCCCACCGGCCAGAGCTGGTCGAGCGGTACAGCCTCGGCTGGTGTAACGGCCCGGCGGGGGACGCGCAAGTCTTCCGCCTGCTGTCGCGGCTCACCGGAGACCCGATCTGGACCGCCTTGGGTGACCGCTGTTGGACTGAGATCACACGATCCGGCTTGCCCCGCCGGATCCGGCCGGGATTTTGGGACAACAACGGCCGATGCTGCGGAACAGCAGGAGTGCTCGCGTTGGCCTGCGACCGGATCGTTGAGCGCGGTGACGACTTCCATTTCGCAGACCTCCTCGTCGATGACCTCACAGAGCGGGCAACCATCGATGAGGCTGGCGCGCGCTGGTCGAACTACGAGCATCGCGCGACCCCGCCGGACCTTCGACCATTGGCCGGATGGGCCATGGGCAATGCGGGCATCGTTCGCGAGCTCCTCCGGTACCAACGTCTCAGCGACGGCGGCTTCGGCGACTACGCGGTCCAGTGGCCCGACCAGCCCGCCGCCCTTGCCAACCAGTCGGCCGAACAGCCGGGCCGACCATGGACCGACCCCTGAGCGGTGCGTGGACTCGCCCTAGGCATAGGTGCGATCCCTCGAGGGATCAAGACATGAGGCCGCAGAGGGCAACTGCGTCGGCGGCGCATCCCCAGGACCAGGACACGCCGTTACCGTCGTGGCCGTAGTTGTGTACCACGGTGGTGGACCCGACTTGCTCGGCCTCGAGGCGCACGCCGTCGCGGCGGCCGGGTCGCAGGCCGACCTCGACTCCGAGGACTGCGGCGTCGGCGACCGCCGGCACGGCTACCGCGGCACGGGTGACGGTCTCGTCGGCGATGGTCTGGTCGGGGGTGAGGTCGTTGCGACCAGGCCGTCGTACACCGCCGAGCAGGACGCCACGACGATGCGGCACCACGCTGATGTAGTCGCGTGCGACGCCACCTTCCATCGCGAACTCCGTGACCGACGGGGCCGCGACGATGACGTGTTGGCCCCAGACTGGCGTGAGTGTGTCGTCGCCGGCGAGGGCGGCCGCGCCCAGGCCGGCGCAGTTCACGACACGATCGGCGGCCTCTACGCGATCGAGGTCGGTGACCATGTGCTGCTCGATGCGGCCTCCGAGTTGCTGGACCCGGCGCACCAGCCAGGCCAGGTAGACCGGCATGTCCGCGAACGGAAGTTCCACTGCGAACCCGGCCGAGAACCCGTCAGGGAGCCGGTCGTCGCCCAACTCCCCCCTGAAGCCGGGTACGGTCGCAGCCCAGGGCGGCAGACCCGGGCCGAGCTCGGGTGCCGACAGCAACCGGCCCGCAACGACCCGTACCCCGGTGGCGGGATCCTTGGCCAGCTCTCGGAAGCGACGATCGGAAAGCCGCTCCCAGGCGAGGCTGCGTTCGTCGCCTGACCCGAACACGGGACCGACCATCGCTCCGGCTACCGCCGAGACGGCGCCAGCAGGGGCACCCGCGGTCAGCACTCGCACGTGCGCGCCCGCCTCCAGCAGCGCCACCGCGCAGGTAAGCCCACTCACTCCAGCCCCGACCACGACCACGTCCACGGCGACTCCTCTCCGGCTTGGCGTTTCGGCAGGCCAGCGCCAACAACGACATGGTCGTTCATACCAGCCAAGTGGACGAGCCAGGTGGGCGGCCGATTCGAGCATTCACCGGTCGCGCCCCACCGGAGGTGTGGCCAGGGAGATGTTCGCCGCGTCAGGCGGAGTCGACATCGCGCTGCCACCGCCACCGTTGCCGTCTCGGTCATGCCGGCCGCGGTGAGTTGTTGAGAGCATGAGGCCATGGAGCTTCGGGAGTGGACCCGGTCGTTCGCCGGGGGATCCCTGGCGACCGCGATGGCCAACTTGAACGCGCGTCATCCATGGAGCCACAACGACCACTTCCACAGCTGGATCTTGGCCAATCTGCCCGAACGGCGCCATGTTGCCGTCGACGTGGGCTGTGGACGCGGCGAGCTGCTGGCCTGCCTCTCGCCGCACTTCGATGCAGTCCGGGGCGCGGACGTGGACTCAGTCATGCGACAGCACGCGACGCGTCGTTGCGCCGGCCTGTCCAATGTGACGGTCACCGAGGACTCATGGACGGACCTGCCCGAAGCAGTCGACCTCGTCACCATGATCGCGGTCCTGCACCACCTCGACGCAGCGTCAGCGTTGAGGAAGGTGGCCCGTCTGCTGGCACCGGGCGGCCGATTCCTGGCTGTCGGGCTCGCACCACCGCGAAGCCTCTCAGACCATGCGTGGGATCTGGCTTCGATGGTGACCAACCCGGTGATCGGATACGTCAAACACCCCTGGCCGAGCGCCCTCACAGTTGAGCCGCCACCTCACCCGGTGCGAGACCCCACCCTCCCGTTCGGGGAGCTACGACAGGTTGTACGGGCCGTGATGCCCGGAGCGGTCATGCGGCACCATGTCGCCTTCCGGCACACGATCGCCTGGACCAAACCGCACTGATCGGTTCAGCGTCGGTATCAGGTCCGGGCATCTCGATGGCGCGTCGCGAGCAGGTCATGCAAGCCGATCGCGACAGCGACCGAGACGAAGCAGATGGCGGCGAGAACCGCATGAGTCAAGGCACGTGAGTACGACGCGATGGTGTCTGCAGAGACGGAGTGGAAGAAGACGGCCCCGATGACGGCCTGGCCGATCGCCAGCCCTATCCGCTGCCCGGTTTGGAGGACGCCTCCGGCGGCGCTCCCGATCTGCGGGTCCACGTCCATCAACGCCAGCGTCTGGTTGGGCGTGATCAGCATCCCTTGGCCGCATCCCATGACGAAGAGGGGCGCCGCGAGTGCGAGGGTGGCGTGGCTGTCGTGGATGTGCCCGGCCACGGCGGCCATGGCGACAGCTCCGGCGCCGAACGTGATTGCTCCGGCCACCACGAGCTTGCGCCCGAGGCGGGTGACGACACGCCCGGACAGGGGTGCGGACACGGCGCTCCCGACGGCGTACGCCGTCACGCCGAGCGCCGACTCCAGCGCGGTGTAGCCGAGCCCGCGCTGGTAGAACAGGGCGAGGACGAGAGGAAGTCCGGCGATGGCAGGGAAGAACGTCAGCGCGAGGGTGATGCCGGAGACGTAGGACGGTCGTCGGAACAGGCGCAGGTCGACGAGTGGGTCCCCGGACTCGAAGGTGAGGCGGCGTTCCCGGCGTAGGAAGAGTGCGAGCAGGGCCACGGCAGGGACGGCGAGCCACGCTAGCCGAGCGTCCCGTAAAGCGTCGTACTCCACGCAAGCGAAGAGGACACAGAACGTGG
>JAWWPH010000483.1:0-8354 GCA_033850875.1 Nocardioidaceae bacterium
TGACCAGCACCTGGGCGGCGACGCCCTCGCCCTCGCGGATGAGGCCGAGCAGGATGTGCTCGGTGCCGATGTAGTTGTGGCCGAGCTGCAGCGCCTCGCGCAGGCTCAGCTCGAGGACCTTCTTGGCGCGCGGGGTGAACGGGATGTGGCCGCTCGGCGCCTGCTGACCCTGACCGATGATCTCCTCGACCTGGGCACGTACTGCCTCGAGCGAGATGTTGAGGCTCTCGAGCGCCTTGGCGGCCACCCCTTCGCCCTCGTGGATCAGACCGAGGAGGATGTGTTCGGTCCCGATGTAGTTGTGGCTGAGCATCCTGGCCTCTTCTTGGGCCAGGACGACAACGCGCCGTGCGCGGTCGGTAAACCTCTCGAACATGTGGTCATCGCTCCTTGCTTGTGCGTGCACTCACCATCGTAGTCGCCCGCGCCGACGCCCGACGCGTGTTGACATCGGGCAGTGAAGACCACAACAGGCCCAGCCACCGCTGAATTCCGCCGCTCAGGTGTACAGCGTTACGCCCCAGGCGAACACGACCCGAAGCGCGCACACAGCGCCGCCCAGGGGCAGCCCTCAGCCACTCACTGTCGCGGCAGGGTCAGTGGGCGGCGTCGTAGGCAGCCCGGACGTCTGCCGGGACGCGGCCGCGGTCGGAGACCTCCCGGCCCTCTGCGCGCGCCCACTCCCGGACCTCGGCCGGGCTGGGGCCGCCGGATCGGCCCCGTGACGACGCCCGGCGAGATGTGGACCGGCCCGAGGTACGTCGAGCGGATGCTACATAGGGTGCCAGAGCGTCACGCAGGGCGGCCGCATTCGCCGACGAAAGGTCAATTTCGTAAGTGTCCCCTTCGAGACCAAACCGCACCGTCTCCTCGGCCTTCGTGCCGTCGAGATCGTCCTCCAAGACGACGTGCACTCGCTGTGCCATGTGAATCTGCCTCCAAGCAAATAGTCGCGAGAGACAAAACTAACAGATATGTCATCGCCTCTGACAGGCGACTCGACCATTACTCAGGACGAAGCAGGGGAAAAAGTATGCTCTCGCGAATTCCGACTCCACGGAGCAGCATCACGAGTCGGTCCACGCCCATCCCCATTCCCCCGGCAGGTGGCATTCCGAACTCGAGCGCACGCAGGAACGACTCGTCCAGCTCCATCGCCTCCGGATCACCCTCCGCCGCCAAGCGGGATTGCTCCACCAGCAGCCGGCGCTGAATGATCGGGTCGTTGAGCTCCGAATAGGCCGCGACGAGCTCGACACCGTTGATCACGAGGTCGAACGCCTCTCCCAGCCCTGGCCCGGAGCGGTGGGGCTTCGCGAGTGGGCGGACGGCCTGCGGGAAGTCCATCACGAAGGTCGGGGCCAGCAACGTGTGCTCGACGAGCTTCTCATAGAGCTCCAAGATGATGTCGGCGCCGCCCCAGTCCGGACGCAGCGCTACGCCGGCGCCGGCGGCAAGGCCGCGAAGGGTCTCCTCTGAGGTCTCCAAGGTGATGTTCTCGTCGACTTTCTCGGATACCAGGTCGAGCAGTGCCGCGCTCCGCCATTCGAGCTCGAGATCTATTTCCGACCCGTCCCGCGCCGGCACAACGGTACGCCCGATAGCATGCGCGGCATCCAGTACCAAGGCTCGGGTCAATTGCTGCATCGTGTGATAGTCGCCCCACGCCTGGTAAGCCTCCAGCATGGAGAATTCGGCGGCATGGCTACTGTCGAGCCCTTCGTTACGGAATGTGCGGCCGATTTCGTACACACGCTCGACTCCACCCACCATCGCACGCTTCAAGTCAAGCTCCAAAGCTATGCGAAGCAGCATCTCCTGGTCGAATGCATTGAGGTGAGTACGGAAAGGGCGCGCGGCAGCGCCCCCATTGGTGGCCTGGAGAACCGGCGTCTCGACCTCGATGAACCCGCGCGCGTCGAGGGTGCTCCGAAGCGACTTCAGGACCGCCGCCTTGTCGCGCACGATGGAGCGAGCGTCGGGGCGCACGATCATGTCGACGTAGCGAAGGCGCACGCGTGCCTCGTCGGACAGCGGCGTGTGCTCGTTGGGAAGCGGACGCAGCGCCTTCGCCGCCATCCGCCAGGACGTGGCCTGGATCGACAGCTCGCCCCGGCGGCTGGTGACGACCTCGCCGCGTACGGCCAGGTGGTCGCCGATGTCGACCAGGGCCTTGAAGTCGGCGAGCGACTCCTCCCCCAGCTCCGCCTCGGAGAACATCGCCTGCAGCTCCGTACCGTCGCCTTCCCGGAGCCTCGCGAAGCAGAGCCGCCCGGTGTTGCGCAGGAAGATCACCCGGCCGGTCACCGCGACGAGTGTGCCCGTTCGGGCGTCGGGACCCAGCTCGGCCGCGTCGTACGCCTCCCTCACCTCGGCCAGGCTGTGCGTGCGCTCGACGGTGATCGGGTACGCCTCGAGCCCGCGCTGGATGAGTCGCTCACGCTTCTCGGTGCGCACCCGCATCTGCTCCGGCAGGTCGGCGTCGAAGGGCGGCTCGGGCGTGTCGGACATGCGGAGAGGTTACGGCATCGTCCGCCCGCGACCCCTGTGGATTTGCACCGGGACGCGGCGGTCGACGCCAGGGGCCGGCAGCGCCCGTGGCCGAGTCTGCAGCGCCTGCGGGAGGTCAGGAGTTGCGGTCGAAGATGATCCGGAGGCCCTCGAGGGTGAGCCAGGGCTCGCACCGTCCGACCGTCGAGCAGTGGTCGGAGACGAATCCGGACAGCTCGCCCGTCCCGATGACCTCGACCTGCTCGGCCGAGCGACCGAGCTCCGACACGATACGCGTCACGATGGCGTCGACCTGCCCCGCGAAACCGTAGACCGCCCCGGACTGGATGGCCTCGACGGTGTTCTTGGCAATGACGGACCGCGGCGCCGACAGCTCGACCTGTCTCAGCTGGGCCCCGTGCTCCTGCAGCGCCTGGAGCGAGATCTGCAGCCCGGGTGCGATCGCGCCGCCGACGTACTGGCCCTGGGCGTTGACCACGTCGAAGGTCGTAGCGGTACCGGCATCGACGACGACGCACGGTGCGCCGAACGTGTCCAGTGCGGCGATCGCGTTCGCGACGCGGTCGGTTCCGACCTCCCGAGGGTTGTCGGTGAGCATCGGCAGGCCGCTCCGTACGCCGGGTCCGACGACGACGGTCTGCGCCTCGGGCAGGTAGTCGGCGGTGGTCGCTCGCAGCGCGTGCAGTGCCGCCGGGACCGCGGAGCAGATGCACACCCCCTCGACCGCACCCGACCGGGGCCCATGCGCGAGCAGGGACGAGATGAGCAGGCCCCAGTCGTCGGCTGTACGCCGGTCGTCGGTAGCGACGCGCCAGTGCCCGACCAGCTCGTCCGCCTCGTAGACCCCGACCATGGTCTGGGAGTTCTGTACGGCCAGGCAGAGCAGGCTCACCGGCAGGGCTCCTGCCGGGTACCCGTCTCGGCGCCGAGCTCGACCGCCACGTTGTCGATGAGCCTCGTTGCGCCGACCGTGGCCGCCACCAGCAGGCGGCCGGGGCCGGGAGCGGCCGGCTCTCCCAGCTCGGGCGAGCGCAGCGACAGGTAGTCGACCGCCACGGCAGGCTCGGCCCTGAGCACGTCCCGCGCCGCTGCCAGGACGGCGCGAGGACCGGCAGTACCGGCGGCTCGACCGGCAGACAGGGCGCGGCTGAGTGCGGCTGCCGCGCGACGCTGTGTGGTGTCCAGGTAGCGGTTCCGCGAGCTCAGGGCCATCCCGTCGTCGGCTCTGACGGTGGGGGCCGCGACCACCTCCACCGGGAGGCAGAGGTCGTCGACCAGGCGGGAGACCAGTACGAGCTGCTGGTAGTCCTTCTCGCCGAAGACGGCGGCGTCCGGGCGGACCAGACCGAGCAGCTTCGTCACCACGGTGAGCACACCCCTGAAGTGACCCGGCCGGCTGGCGCCCTCGAGGATCGAGCCCAGCGGGCCCGGGTCGACACTCACCTGTGGGTCGCCGGTGGGGTACATCTCGGCGTACGGAGGCGCGAACACGACCTCGACGCCGCGTTCGCGACACAGTGCGAGGTCGGCCTCGAGCGAGCGAGGGTAGCGGGCCAGGTCCTCACCGGCTGCGAACTGGAGCGGGTTGACGAAGATCGACACCACCAATACTCCGCGCCGTCGCGCTGCGACATCGAGAAGCTGCCCGTGGCCGATGTGAAGCGCGCCCATCGTCGGAACCAGCGTGACGGACCCGGCCCCCGCGCGAGCAGACCTGCTGTCGTGGCCGAGTGCCTCGTGCAGTTGCGCGCGGGTCTCGGCGACGATCACCGCGTCGCTCGCTCGAGGGCGTCGTCGAGTGCTTCGATGAGCTGCACGGCACGACGCGGCTCGAGGCGGCCGTCGATCACCGCGTGGGTCGCCGTCGCCCGAGCCATCGCGACGTACGACTCGAGCGTCGAGGGCGCCGCGTCGCCGAGGCTTCGCAGGTGCTCGACGACGGTCTGGACGTCGCCGCGGACGATGGGGCCGGTCAGGGCAGCGTCGCCGTACTCGAGAGCATTGTCGAGTGCGGCGGTCAGGAGCGGACGCAGGGTCGCTGCGGGGTCGGTCGAACCGGCCTGGCGCAGCAGGTCCATGGCCTGCGACACCAGCGTCACGAGGTGATTCGCCCCGTGTGCGAGCGCCGCGTGGTAGGTAGCACGATCCGCCTCGTCGACCCACACCGGGCGACCGTCGAGCTCGCCGACGAGGGCCTCTGCGAGGGGCCGCTCGGCGGGTCCGCAGGTGACACCCCAGGCGCACCCGGGCAGATGGTCGAGGTCGAGGTCGGTGCCGGTGAAGGTCATGGCGGGGTGCATGGCGATACCCCGGGCACCGACGTCGAGAGCGGGCTGGAGGACGGCCATACCGTGACGGCCGCTGGAGTGGATGACGACCTGTCCCGCGCTGATCGCGCCCGACCCGACGAGCATGCGTACGACGTTGTCGAGGGCGTCGTCGGGGACCGTGAGCAGGAGCACCTCGCAGGCCCGCGCCACAGCGGTGGGCTTGCAGACAGGTACTCCCGGCAGCATCGTCTCCGCGCGGGTACGAGATCCCGCGGTCTCGCCAGCGACCGCGGCGATGGGGTGGCCGGCGGATCTCAGTGCTGCCGCCAGAACCGCTCCGACGCGACCGGCGCCGATGACGCCGATACTCGACGCGAGAACCACGTGAACCGCCTTTCGGTTCCAGTCCTCGCGGTGGAGGTACCGGACGTCTGTGCGCTCGTGCAGCCACGGCGGCCGCACCTCAACTGTAACCGTCCAGGACACTTCGCTCATGTCGGACCTCGGACGTGCCCTGCGTCACACCGCATACCCGCGTCCGCGAGACGTCACCAAAGGCCCGGTTCTGCTGGCGTGTCGGCCTCCGATCGACGCCTCGGGGAAGCGGGTCGGGTTGTCGGCGGGAACCGCATGGCCCCTCGGCGGAGGTGTTCGCGAGGGGCGGAGTCCTAGTCGGGACTCTCGGAGGGCTGCTCGAGTCGGCGCTCGAGCTCGTCGATGCGGTCGTTGAGCTGGTCCAGCCGCCCGTACACCCCGTCGAGGTGTTTTCCGACCTCCTCACCCGCCCGCCAGCGGAAGGCACGGTCGATCCTGACGAGCACCCGATCGGCGCCGGGCAGGGAGGAGAGACTGAAGCGCGACATGGTGCCCACCCTAATGTCGTCGAAGACGCTGCGTTCGGCGCGGCTGCACCCACCGGGTCAGCTAGCCGGTGGTCCCTCCCGGACCCGCTCGTGGAGCTCCTCGACCCAGTCGCCAACCGGCCAGGCGGAGTCGACGAGCCAGGTCGCACCGGCGTCGGCGTACTCGCCCGCCGGGATGCCCGGAGCCCGGGAGGCGACAACCTCCCAGCCCTCGGGCGCCTCGCCCCCCAGATAGCGGGCGAGGACGCCGGGCGTGAGCGACTCAGCCTCCCCGATCGGGACCACGCCGTCCCAGCCGCGCGCCCGTCGGAGCGGACGCGCGTTGGGTACGACTCCGGCGACCCAGATGGGAGGCCTCGGGCGCTGTACCGGCTGGGGACGGACATCGGCGACGACCGAGAAGTGCTCTCCGTGGTGTGAGACGTGGCCGGTCCGGAGCAGTGCGTCGATGATCGCGAGACTCTCGTCGAGGATCGCCGCCCGGACGCGTGCGTCCGCCTCGTCGCCGAAGTCCGAGAAGTCGGCGGCGGGGGGCTCGCCCAGCCCCACCCCGAGTACGGCCCGGCCTCCGCTCAGGTGGTCGAGCGTCATCACCTGCTTCGCGACGACCCACGGCCGGCGCCTCGACAGGGGAGTCACCAAAGTGCCGAGCAGGACGCGATTGGTGACCTGCGCCATCGCGCCCAACAACACCCACGGGTCGTGTACGTCGGGCGGATGGTCGGTCTCCCAGCGCAGATGATCCCACAGGAACACACCGTCCCAGCCGGCCGCTTCGGCGTCACGCGCGATCGCCAGGACGGTGGCCGGGTCGGTGAACGGGGGAACGCTGACCGCGAACTTCATCAGCCGGCGCCGGTCTACAGCAGCCCCTTGCTCTGGAGGTAGCTCTTGGCGACATCGGCGGGCTGCTGCCGGTTGACTGCGACCTGCATGTCCATCTGCGCCAGGTCGGCGGTCGTCAAGGTCGCCGACAGCTTGTCGAGGATCGTGGCGATGTCAGGGTGTGCCTTGATGAAGGCGGTGTTGGTCGCAGGGATCAGGTTCTGCGCCGGCTGGATGCCCTTGTCGTCCTGGAGCGCCGTGAGGCCCTCCTGGCTCAGAGCGGCGTCGGTCGTCGCGACCTCGCCGAGCTGCGACTCACCCTTGGTGACGGAGTCCTTGGCGGCGGCGGAGTCGTAGTCGAGCGGGATGATCTTCGTGATGTCGAGTCCGTACACCTTGGTGAGGCCGCCCTCGCAGTCGGACCGGCCCTTGCAGTCAGGCGGTGCGGCCAGCACGATCGGCTGCTTGAGCCCGGCCAGGTCGGACAACGTGGTGAGGTGGTTCTGCTTCGCGAACTTCGTGGTCACCGCGAAGGCGTTCTGGTCGGTTGCCTTGGCCGGCTTGAGCATCGTGATGTTGGCGGCAGTTGCCAACGGCTTCAGCTTCTTCAGCGTTGCCTGGGGGCTGTGGGTCGAGATGACCGGGGCGTTCGGGCCCTTGGCGCTGGTGTTGAGGAAGTCGGCCATACCGGCGAGGTAGTCGGGGACGACGTCGACCGTCCCCTTCTTGAGCTCGGGGACGTAGGTGTCCCGCGTCGTGACCAGCTTGGGCGTCGGCACGGTGTAGCCGGCCTTCTGCAGCACCTGCTGGTACATCGACGCCATGATCTGCATCTCGCCGAAGTTCTGCCCGGAGATGACGACCGTGCCCTTGCCACCGCCGCCGCCTCCGGAGGTCGAGTTACTCGAGCTTCCCGAGGGTGAGCTGTTGGAGCAGGCCGTCGCCACCATCATCGCGGTGACCGCCATACCCAGTCCCCACGCACGTCCGATTCGCATCCCGTGTACCGCCTTCTGTGTCCCGCAGCCGAGCTCTGGCTGCGCGTGTCAGGTCGGGTACCGGGTGGCACCCGAATCTCCGGGAAATCATGTCACCTCGCGCCGACAATCCCCAGACCGTTATGCAACTGCGACGAACGCGCGCTGGCGCCGCTGCACCCGTGCGAGCGGATCGGCATAGCGCTCGGCGAGGGCGGCGAGCCCCTCGAGGATCAGCGCGATCGCTGCGACGACCAGCGCGCCGGCCAGGCCCTTGCCGTAGTCGTTGCGGTAGAACCCGGCCGTGATCACGTTGCCGAGTCCCGGTCCCGCGACGAGGGCGGCGATCGTTGCCGTCGCCCATACCTGCACCAGGGCCAGCCTCAAGCCGGTGAGGATCAGCGGCGTCGCCAGTGGCAGCTCGACGCTGAAGAACAGCTGCGGTCCGCTCATGCCCATCCCCTTGGCAGCCTCGACCGTGGCTCGGTCGATCTCCCGCATCCCCACGTACCCGTTGGTGATGATGGGGGGCAGGGCGAACAGCGTGAGGGCGACGAGGGTCGCCAGGCCGGCGCGCCCGTAGGGGCCGAGGACCGCCGTTCCCAGCGGGCCGACCGACAGCAGGATCAAGACGGCGAACGTCGGGACGGCCCGCCCGACGTTCGAGATGTTGATCGCGAGGAACCCACCGCGCCCGAGATGTCCGAGTACGAGCGCGACCGGCAGGGCAATCAGCGCGGTGATGAGCAGCGCCGTCACGGTCAGCAGGAGCTGCTCGCCGAGCTCGACCAGCATGCCGTCGGACCCTGTCCAGTTGGCCGAGTCGAACAGGTAGGAGAACGCGTCGCCGATCATCGGCGGCTCCTCCGCGCCCAGGGTGTCAGTACGGTCTGGACCCCGAGCAGGCC
>JAWWPH010000270.1:0-4257 GCA_033850875.1 Nocardioidaceae bacterium
GGACCGCCCCCCAGCCCACCGTCAGGACCGCCTCCGTGACCGGCGGGGTCGTGCGGCGCTCGGACGCCTTCGCGGGGTTGGCCCCCAGCCGGGTGACGGCGACGCGGCCGATCGTCGAGATCGGCACCGCCTCGGTCGACGTGGACGCGTACGGCTCCGGCAGCAGGTCGTCCGGCGGGTGCTCGTCGGTGTGGGCGACGATCAGGCGGGTCGGCGTCAGGGCCAGCACGGTGACGTGGCGGCGTACCTCGTCGTGGTCGAAGGTCGGCTCGTGATGGATGACGAAGCTCGTCACGGTCTCGTTCGACAGCGCCGCCTCGACGGCGTCGGCGACCACGGCGGGGTAGTAGCCGACCCGGTCGATCGCCGCGTGCAGTTCGGCGGACTGGTCCGTCAGGCTCGCTTCGGGCATGCGGCCATCCTTGCACGGAGGCGGCTGACCCCGGGCCAGGCGGCGAGCGCCTGTGTGGTGCCACCCCGGTCAGGTGATGAGCGTGTCCTCGCTGCTCGACGGGCCGGTGAGCCGGCGCGTGAGCACGTCGCTGCGGCCGGCCTTGACCGCGGACAGCGAGCCGCTGGCGCGCAGGACCTGCGCACCGTCGGCGCTGGCGAGGACGAGACCCAGGTCCAGAACCTGGACGTCGGGGAGGTCGTCCTTGAGCTGGGCGAGGCGGTGCACGATCTGCTCGATCGCGGGCACGTCGACGCCTTCGGCGCCGCGGTAGCCGAAGAAGAGCGGAGCGGCCCGTACGTCGCGGACGAGGTCGGCCGCGTCGGAGTCGGTGAGCGGCGGGATCCGGTAGGCGATGTCGCCGAGGAGCTCCGACGCGGTGCCGGCCATGCCGAACGACACGATCGGCCCGAAGAGGGTGTCCTCGAGGCTCCCGATCGTCACGGAGATCCCGGGGGGCGCCGTCGGCTGGACGACGAAGTCCGCACGCGACGGGTCGCCGGTCAGGCCGGTCAGCTCCCGCCAGGCCGCCTCCATCGCGGTCCGCGAGGCGATGTCGTGCTGGACGTGCTCGAGGTCGGGACGCTCCCTGAGGTGGGCCGCCGTCGCCTTCAGCACGACGTCCCAGCCGAACTCCGCGCCGGCGGCCACCGCCTCGGCCAGGCTCGTGACGCGGCGAAGCGGCGCCAGCCGGATGCCGTAGCAGCCCAGCAGCTCGTGCAGCTGGTCGTCCGTGAGCTCCACCGCGTCGTCGGACCTCCCGAGCAGCCGGGTGACGAGGGCGTGGGCGCGCCCGCGGTCGATGTCGTCGAAGACCGGCACGGTGCTCGCGGGGCGGCTGGCCCAGCGGGCGTAGTGCACGACGCGGGCGAGAGCCCGGACCGCCGACTCCGGAGCCGGGTACGACGGGACCGACCCCCGGCCCGCGGACGTCGCGAGGTCGGGTACGCGCAGCAGCTCCGGGACGCCCACGCTGGCGAGGAACGTCGACACGATCGGCTTGTCCGACTGGTCCCCTACCGTCGCCAGTACGGCCGCCACCTCGTCGCCGGTGGTGTTGATGGGCGGGATGAAGACGGTGACGACGGCGTCGACGTCGTCGCTGTCGATCGCCCGGTCGAGCGCCGCCTCGAAGTCCTCCGCCGATGCGTCCGCGCCGAGGGACACCGAGAGGCTGACGACCAGACCGGCGGCGGCCGCGGAGTCCGCAGCGAGCAGGCCGAGCGCGTCGGAGTTCCCGACGATGGCGACCCGCAGGCCCATCGGGAGCGGCTGATGCGCCAGCAGCTGCGCGACGTCGAACATCTCGTCGAGCGTCTCGACCTGGATGACCCCCGCCTGCCGGAACATGGCGTCGACGGCGGCCTTGGGGGCGCGGGTGGACCGGACGGTGTGCCCCACCGGCACACCCTGTGTCGTCCGCCCTGACTTCACCGCGACGACGGGCTTGGTGCGCCCCACCCGGCGCGCGATCCGGGAGAACTTGCGCGGGTTGCCGATCGACTCCAGGTACAGGAGCACGACCTCGGTTGCGGCGTCCTCCTCCCAGTACTGCAGCAGGTCGTTGCCGGACACGTCGGCGCGGTTGCCCGCCGAGACGAACGTCGACAGTCCCAGTCCCCGGCGGGCCACCGTCTCGAGGATCGCGACGCCGAGCGCGCCCGACTGGCAGAAGAAGCCGACCCGCCCACGCGGCGGCATGTCGGGCGCGAGCGACGCGTTCAGCGACACGTCAGGGGACGTGTTGATGACGCCTAGGCAGTTGGGACCGACAAGACGCAGCCCGTACGACCGCGCCAGGCCCACCAGACGCCGCTGGCGCCGGCGGCCGTCCTCACCGGTCTCGGCGAACCCGCTGGAGATCACCACCAGGCCGTGCACGCCCTTGGCGGCGCAGTCGAGGACGACGTCCTGCACCGAGTCCGCGGGAACCGCGACGATCGCCAGGTCGACCGAGTCGGGGATCTGTTGCACGGACTTGTACGCCGGCATGCCGGCGACCGCGTCGGCGGCCGGGTTGACGACGTACACGCGACCGGAGTAGTCCCCGAGGACGAGGTTGCGCACCAGGGTCGCCCCGATCGTGTCGTGGCGGCGGCTGGCCCCGATGACCGCGACGCTCGAGGCCGTGAAGAAGCGCTCCATCGAACGCGCCTCGGCACGGTGCTCCCGCGAGCGCATCACCCCGACAGCGGTGTCGGTCGACGCGATAGGGAACTCCAGCGTGAGCACGCCGTCCTTGAAGTCCCCCGCGACGCGGTACCCGGCGTCGCGGAAGACCTGCACCATCCGCGTGTTGTCCGGCAGCACCTCCGCGACGAACCGCGAGATGCCCCGATCCCGGCCGGCCTCCGCGAGGTGCTCCAGCAGGATCTGGGCGATCCCGCGGCCCTGCTGGGCGTCCTCGACCAGGAACGCGACCTCCGCCTCCGCCGTGTCCGAGCCGTCGCCGGGGATGCGGTCGTAGCGGCCCACCGCCACGATGTCGCCGCGGATCGTGGTGACGAAGGCGACCCGGTCGCGGTAGTCGACGTGCGTGAAGCGCTCGACGTCCCGGTCGGACAGCTGGGGGTACGGCGCGAAGAAGCGCTTGTACTTGGACTCCGGAGACACCCGTGCGTAGAACTCCACGAGCCGCTGTGCGTCGCCGGGACGGATCGGCCGGAGCCTGGCGGCGCCGCCGTCCAGCAGGAGGACGTCGGCCTCCCAGTGCGCGGGATACTGCGGTTCGTCGGGTCCGGCCACGCCGAGAATCTATCCCGTTCTTTACGTGCTCTCCGATTGTGACCAGACTCGGAGCCGACACCGGGAGTCGGGGAAGCATGAGGGAGACGCGATGACAGACGGCGGCCGTCCCAGTGATGCCACGGTGGCGTTCCGGCAGGCGCGCGATTACCTCCTGGCCCACCGCGAGGACTACGACACGGCGTACCGCGACTTCCGGTGGCCGCAGCTCGACACGTTCAACTACGCCACCGACTGGTTCGACGTGCTGGCCGCCGAGCACCCCGACACGACCGGTCTGTGGGTCGTCGAGGAGGACGGGTCCGACACCAGGCTGACCTTCGCCGAGCTGTCGCTGGGCTCGCAGCGGCTCGCGGGATTCCTCGACGCCGCCGGCATACAGCGCGGAGACCGCGTCCTGCTCGTCCTCGGCAACTGCGCGCCGCTCTGGGTGGCGATGCTCGCGTGCATCCGCCTGGGCGCGGTGATGATCCCTGCGACAACCCTGCTGACCGCCGCCGACCTGAGGGACCGGGTCGAGCGGGGCGAGGCCAAGGCGGTCGTCGCGGCCGCAGCCGACGCGGAGCGGTTCGGGCCCGAGACCGAGCGGCTGGTCCGGGTGAGCGTCGGCGCCGCCGACGGCTGGCTGTCGTACGAGGACGCCGTGTCCGAGGCGTCGACGGCGCTGCCGGGCGGGGGCACCGCGGCCGCCGACCCGATGCTGCTGTACTTCACGTCGGGCACGACGGCCTAGCCCAAGCTGGTGGAGCACACCCAGACGTCGTACCCGGTGGGGCACCTGTCGACCATGTACTGGATCGGCCTGCAGCCGGCCGACCTGCACCTCAACATCTCGTCACCGGGGTGGGCGAAGCACGCGTGGTCGTGCTTCTTCGCGCCCTGGAACGCCGGCGCGACGGTCGTCATCTACAACTACCGGCGCTTCGATTCCGCGGCGCTCCTGGACGTGATGAAGAGGGTCGGCGTGACCACCTTCTGCGCGCCGCCGACGGTGTGGCGGATGATCATGCGGTCCGCGCCGGGTCCGCAGCAGCTGCGGCTGCGGGAGTGCGTCGCAGCCG
>JAWWPH010000515.1:0-2783 GCA_033850875.1 Nocardioidaceae bacterium
ATCGACGTTGAGTGAGAGCAGAGGAGCAGGTGTTGGCATGGTCGCCACGTTAGCGGTCGTCGGCGTCCCGGCGAGACAGCGGTGGTTGTGCGTTGAAGGCCCACAGGGTGTAGGTGTCGATCCGCCTGACCAGGGTGCGCAGGCGGCTCCGAGACAGGTGCGGGATGGGAGGAAGGGGAAGCATGACAGCTCCTTGTCGAGTTCAGTCTTGTCTGGTTCGGTCGGTCCGGTGGTGGTGCGGTGAAGCCGCTCATCCAGCCTCGCGGCCGGATGTTCCGGCCGTATTGCACAACCGTTCCACGCGCCTTCGCGGTACCGATTTCCGCCGTGAGGCTCATCACGGCCGGACCGTCAGTCGGTGCGAGTGACCTCGTCGCCCGGCCTCGCCGCCCTCGCCTCGCAGGCGGAAGAGGAGATGCGCGCGAGCGGGACGGCGGCGCGCTCGGTGCACGAGAAGGCGTACCTGAAGAGCTCGCTCGAGCACGCCGGGACCCCCCTGCCGGTGATCCGGGCGGTGGCACGGCGGATCCGGACCGAGCACCCGGACTTCGACGTCACGACCGCGTTCGCGCTGGCTGACGAGCTGTGGAAGGGATCCCTGCACGAGCGCCGGATGTTGGCGGTCGTGACGCTGCAGCAGTACGCCGACTCCATGTCGCCCCGGCACCTGGAGCGGTTGGAGCCGTTCCTGCGGCAGTCCGGTACCTGGGCACTGGTCGACGGTCTCGCCGGCGATGTGGCGGCCACGATCGTGCTGCGCCACCCCGACGACCGGGTGGTCGAGGCTGTCCTCCTGAGGTGGGGCGCGGACCAGGACTTCTGGGTCCGGCGGTCGGCGTTACTCGCGCACCTGCAGACGTTGGGACGCCGCGGGCGCTTCATCGGCTGGGAGAGGTTCAGCCGCCTCGCCGACGCGATGCTCGACGAGCGGGAGTTCTTCATCCGGAAGGCGATCGGCTGGGTGCTGCGCGAGGCGGGCAAGCACCGTCCCGGGCTCGTGGTGGAGTTCGTGCAACCGCGTGTCGCGCGCATCTCCGGCGTGACGATCCGAGAGGCGGTCCGGTACCTCGACCAGCCGGACCGCGACGCCCTCCTGGCGGCGTACCGGGCGCGTTAGCCGGGCAGCCCGTCCAGCGTGGCCCGGGCCTGCTCGAGGTCCTTCTCGGCCTGCCGGGCTCGCTTGTGCGCCTCGTCGCTGTCGGAGCGAGCCTCCTGCGCCTTGTCGGTGCGCCTGCCCAGCTCGGCCCGGGCTTCCTCGAGCTGCGCTGCGAGACGGTCGACGGCGGTCGACGCTTCTTCACGCTCGCGCTCGGCCGTGTCCACCCGCTGCTTCGAACGCTCCACAGCGACGCCGGCTCGCTGAGCTGCCTTCTCCGCGGCGGCGACGTCGCGCTCGGCCTCCGCCCGCGCGCGCCGCTTCCGCTCCTCCTCGAGGTCTGCGACGTCGGCGCCCGCCGAGCTGTCCGGTCGTTGCCGCGACGGTCGGGGACGGATTCGCGTCCCGTCGCCGGGCGACGGTGTGCTGAACCCGGACACCTGCAGGCCGTCGGTGAGCCGGCCACCGGCCACGGCATCGGCGCTGTCCTGGTTCGACAGCGTCGCCTCGAGCGTGGTGCGTACCGCCTGGGCCACCTCGTCGGTGATGCGCCTACCGCGGGCCTGGGCGAGCGACCTCGCCTGCTGCACGAGCGCCGAGACCAGCTGGTAGCGCTGCCGGGTCAGCTCGCGCAGCTCGTCCCCCTCGATGTCCGCCATGACGTCGCGCAGCTCACGGCCCAGCTCCAGGAGCAGCTCGACCTCCTCGCCGTGGCTCCGTACCAGTGCGTTGGTCACCCACGCCGCCATGGTCGGCTTGCGCAGCGACGCGATCCGGTCAGCCAAGGGCCGGTCCTTGGCCGTGCGGGCCTGTTTGACGCGTTCGTTGCGCGCACCGGTGAAGTCCTCGGGTGCGAGCCCGTACAGCTCGTCCGCGATGGCCTCGAAATCCACGTCTGCAACTGTGCCCTACGCTCGACGGCCGCGTGAGAATCGGGGCGCGGAGCCGCCTTTCCAGCCCAATGGATCAGGCCTCGATGTGGTGCTCACCGTAATCAACTCGAGGCCTGCCGTTACATTCTCGGGCGATATCTCATTCATTCCCCTGACCGGCCTCGGGGCTGGTCGTCGCGTCACCGATGCCGACGGCGAGAGCCACACGAACGTCGTCCAGGTGCCCGACGGCTCCGCGATCGCCATCGGCGGCAACAGTTCCGGGCTGTACGACACGGGCCAGACCCAGACCATGTCGTACGACCCTGCCACCGGTGCGTGGACGAACCTGGCGGTCCAGTCGGTGCGACGCGCGTACCACTCGACCGCCGTCCTCCTCCCCGACGGGCGCATCATGTCCGCTGGGGACACCGGGGCTGGTGGCGGCAAGCAGGCGATCGACTTCTACTCACCGCCCTACCTCTTCAAAGGACCACGGCCCGGCGATCGACTCCGCCCCCGCAGAGGTCGACTCGGTTCCGGCTTCTCGATCGCCACCTCCGGCCCCACGGCGACGCGTGCCGTGCTGATGGCCCCCGCCGCCACCACGCATGCAGACGAGATGAACGCCAGGCATGTCGATCTCGCGGTGACCGCTACAGCCGGTGGCTTCACCGCGACGGCCCCCACGTCGAGCGTGGCGCCGCCGGGTTACTACCTGCTCTTCGTGCTGACCGCCGACGGCATCCCGTCTACGGCGAAGTGGGTGCACGTCGGTCCCTGAGCGGGGCCGGCCGCTGGACGGACGACCTGTC
>JAWWPH010000525.1:0-4344 GCA_033850875.1 Nocardioidaceae bacterium
TCGCCCAGCGCTCGCGCCGTAGCCACGACATCGCTACGAAGCCCCGCGACCTGGTCGCGACCGAGCACGGCGTCGTCGGCGGACTCGATGAACGACATCGCTTCGTCACCGGACCGCAGCAGACCGAGAACCCGGTCGGCGTCGTCGTCCTGGATCGCTGCCGCAAGAGCGCCGATGGCGTGGCCGAAGCGGTGCGTCTGCGTCAGCCGTACGACGCCGTTGCGGACCTCGTCGCTCGACTGCTCGCCGGGGGCGAGGTCTGCGCCGACGAGCTCACCGAGCAGTGCGGGCGAGTGCTGTCCTGGCGCGGCAGAACGGGCTACCAGATCTCCGAGCACCGCTCCTGCCTCGACGGAGGCGAGCTGGTCAGGGTCACCGACGAGCACCAGGCGCGCATCGGGGCGCACGGCCTCGAGCAACCGCGACATGAGCGTCAACGAGACCATCGAGCTCTCGTCGACCACGACGACGTCGTACGGGAGCCGGTTGGCCCGGTCGTGGATGAAGTGGTTCCGGCTGCCCGGACGCCAGCCGAGCAGCCGATGCAGAGTCGAGGCGGTGACATCGCCGAGCCCGAGTCCCGACGCCGAGGACTCGGCGGTGACCGCCTCCTGCAGGCGTGCGGCCGCCTTCCCCGTCGGCGCCGCCAGGGCCACCCGCGGCATGTCACCCGGCAGGCTGCGCAAAAGGGCGATCAGCCTGGCGACCGTCGTGGTCTTTCCGGTACCGGGCCCGCCCGCGATGATGCTGTCGTAGCGCAGGACGGTCATCGTGGCGGCAAGTCGCTGCCGGTCGGGTGCGGACGCGGGGAACAGCCGCGCGAGCCCGTCCCGGACAGCGCCGACGTCGACGACGGGCCCGCCACGTTGTGCGCGAGCGTCGAGCTCGGTACGCACGACCTCCTCCTGGCGCCAGTACCGGTCGAGGTACAGCAGGTCGTCGACGAGGCGCAGCGGACGCCCGAGATGGTCCGCCACGTCGCCGCCGTCACCGTCACCGACGGCATCCAGCGGGCTGGCGGCGCACGCCGCACGCCAGTCGGTCGCGTCCGGCCACGCCAGCGCGTCGCCGCCGGTCTCGGCATCGTCTGGCGCGACGGCGCGTCGGATGTCGTCCAGGACGACGCAGACCGACCCGAGGCGCACCCCCCGCACCGCCAGCGCAAGTGCCAGCAGGACCCGCTCGTCGGACTCCTCGCCGAGCCGTCCGAGCGTCTGGGCCACATGGACGTCGGCGGCCGAGACGACTCCCGCCCTGTTGAAGTCGCGCAGCAGGCCGACCGCACGCAGTGCCAACCAGGCGTCGTACGGGTCGCCCGTGACCAGGTCGACCACCCCGTCAGCAACGGTCACGTCAGGTCCCTCCCGCCAGCAGGTCCGACAGCTCGACCACGAGGCCATGGGGCGGCACCCACCCGAAGACACCGCACGGCGCGCCTCCCTCCGGCTGCGGCGTCCCCGCGCCGCACATTCCGCGCAGGAACAGGTAGAGGCCGCCACCGAGATGCCGGTCGGGGTCGTAGTCGGGTCGGCGCCAACGCAGGAACCGGTGCAGGGCGACGAGGTACAGGAGCAGCTGGAGGGGGTAGTCGGCAGCGATCATGGCCTCCCCGAGCACCGCCGGACGGTAGTGCCACGCCGTCAGCGGCCCGTCGTAACCGGACGGCCCACCGAGCCAGTTCGTCTTGTAGTCGACGACGAGGTAGCGCGAGTCGTTGCCGCCAGCGGGCAGCCGGAGCACCGCGTCGAGGCTGCCGACGAGGTACCCACGCAACCGCTCCCTCCGGAAGCTCCCGCCCGCGAGACGGTCGGGGTACGAGGCGAAGGCGTCCTCGGGTGCCAGCCGGTGACGAAGCACCTCCGCGAACGCCCCGAGCGTCACCGACACGGCAGCCGGACGGTCGCCTCCCGCGAGGGGCAGCTCGAAGTCGAGCTCCGCGAGCCGGTCGGCCGGCAGCACGTCGCGCAGCCGGACGCCATCGGCCAGCGGACCCAACGGGGTCTCCATCGCCGGCAGTAGCGCGGCGCCGAGTGCCTCAGGGTCGAGGGTCGTCCCGAGGCCTCGGTCGAGCACGGCCCGGCTGCGCTCGACGAGCTCCGACGCCAGCTCCGGCGCCGCCGTGTCGACCTGCTCGAGGATCGAGTGCACGACAGTGCCGAACGCCGCGCCACTCGGCAGATCGCGCATGGGAGACAGCACCGCGCGCATCACCTCGTCGTCCGTGGCCGTACCGCCGGCAGCCGAAGAGGCGGGTGACGGCACGGCGGGTCCGTCCACCTCGTCGTCGAGCTGTAGCTCCTCCGGCTCGCTGCGGACGCCGGCAGCGTTCATCGCGGTCTCGTGAGCCGCTGCCGTCATCGCCGTGTACGAGGTACGGCGCCACGCGGTGTCGAGCCCGCGGGTGAAGGCAGCGACACCCAACGCCGTCGCGGCCGGCTGGCTTGGCTCCCAGCGAGTGCTGTCGGCCCCGACGGCCGACTCCACCGCGATGGTCCCGCCGCTGTCGAGCGCGAGGGCGTCGAGCCGGCGTCGTGCGTCCTCGTCGCTGAGCAGAGCAGTACTGGGCTCGGGCTGGTCACCGGGCGAGAACCCCCCGAACAGCAGCCGGTTCAGCGGGGACGCCACCGTCGTCGTCGACGGCGCCCACCAGGTGACGACCTGGCACTGAGCCCTGGTCACGGCGACGTACAGGAGCCGAAGGTCCTCCCCTGAGTCCTCCTCGGCGTTCAACCGGCAGTGCTCGTCGAAGTCCGCGCCTTCCTGGCCGCCGACGTCGAGGCTCCGCACGAGACCGGCGTGGTAGCGGGGATAAGCCGCGGAGCTCGTGTGTCGGTCCCAACCGAACGGGACGTAGACGATCGGGAACTCGAGGCCCTTGCTGCGGTGGACGGTGACGACCTGGACCGCTTCCGCGTCGGAATCGAGCCGGCGGCTGCGCTCCTCGGAGATGTCGTCCGCGGCGTCGTTGATACGACGCTGCAGCCACTCGACGAGCGCGACCGTGCCGAGCTGCTCGTCGACGGCTGCCGCGTGCAGCAGCTGGGCGAGCTGGCGCAGGTCGGTGAGCCGGCGCTCGCCCGTCGGTGTTGCCAGCAGGCGCTCATACAGCGCCGCTTCCTCCGTCACGACCTCCACCAGCGCAGGGATCCCGCGTTGATGGAGCACGTCAGCCCACCCCCGCAGGAGCGGACCCAGGGTGTCCAGAGCACCGTCTCCCGCCGCGGCGAGCCGCTCGGCATCCCACCCCACGAAGCAGGTCAGCGAGGCGGTGCGTACGCGCGACGACTGGCTCGGCCGGTCCAGCGCCTGAAGCAGCAGGAGCCATTGGGTCGCCATCTCGGTAGAGAAGACGCTGGCCGTACCGGTGAGGACAGCCGGGACCTGGACGTGCGACAGTGCCTCCCGGACCAGCTGTGCCTGCTTGTTGGTGTTCACCAGTACGGCGATGTCGCGGGGCGCAACACAGCGCGGCGGACCGGCGGCGGTCAGGTGCGCGCGGCTGTCGAGCAGGCGTACGACGTCACCGGCGAGGTCGTCCGCGATCAGCTCCCGTACCCGCCCGACGATCGGCTTGCCGCGTGGGCCGACGCCGAGCTGGCTCCGGGTGACCACCCGCAGCCGAAACGGCGCCTCACCGGGTGCCCCGGACAGCCGACGACCGGGGTGCGCGGACTCGACCGGCCGGACCACGATGCCGGGGTCACCGAGGGCTGCTCCCCGGAAGACCGCGCCGAAGGCAGCGAGGAGGCCCTCGTCGCTGCGCCAGTTGACGCTGAGTGTGTCGTGGCTCTCCGCCTCGTCCGACGCGGCCAGGTACGTGACGACGTCACCGCCGCGGAACGCATAGATGGCCTGCTTCGGGTCCCCGATCACGATCAGCGTCGTGTGTCCGTGGAAAGCGAGTCTCAGGATCTCCCACTGCACCGGGTCGGTGTCCTGGAACTCGTCGACGAGCACCACGGTGTACCGCGACCTCACCCGCTCCTGCGCGAGCGGCCCGCGCTCGGGGTCGGCAAGAGCGTCGCGCAGCCCGGTCAGGAGGTCGTCGTAGTCGCGCAGCCGGCGCTGTCGCTTGCGCCTGTCGACCTCGGCCCTCGCGGCGACGGCGAGCGCGTAGTACTGGCCGGGTGTGGAGCCCGGATCGGCGGTCGACGGCTCGAGTCGAGCGTGGCGGTCGGTCACGGCGGTGCGCACGGCACGCAGTGCGTCCTTGTAGGGCATCGACGGCGGGCTCGCATCGGGCCGACCCCACTTGCGCAGGTACAGGTCGTCGACGACCTCCACGACGATGTCGTCGACGCTCTCGACGAAGGTGCTCGCCGGGTCGAAGTCGCCCGCGACACC
>JAWWPH010000604.1:0-2733 GCA_033850875.1 Nocardioidaceae bacterium
CGCGCCCCAATAATTGCCGGAGAAGCTTTTGCCGTGCAGCAGCAGCACCGCCTTGCCGTTTGCAGCACCCGTTGGCTTCACATCCATATAGGCCATGCGCAAGCGTTGGCCCTCGATCGTCAGATCGAAGAAGGCGACGGGATAGGGATAAGCAAGACCTTCGAGACCGATGCCAAGCGGCGGGACATCGTTGACTTGCGCAGGTTGCGCCGCAGCGATTTGCAGTTGACCGCAAAAGAGCACCGCCGCGACGAGCGCAATCGACAACACCAAACGCATTGGAAGCTCCGTAGGGGTTCGTCGAGGCTTGCGCCTTTCATCGGTAAGTATAGGCTGGTTCCGGTTGTTGGGGCAGAGTGTCATGAGAACCTGTTTTGTGTGCGCTGGTCTATTTGTCGGGCTCGGCGCGTCTTCGGTTTGGGCAGCTCCGGCCATCAAGATAGCGCAGACCGAGCTGGCGCAGGCAGCTGCGCCCGCGCCGGCTGCCGAAGAGCCCGCCCCCGAGGCACCGGCAAAACCCAAACGCGTCGCGAAACCGAAAACCGCTGCGGCAAAGAAGGCGCCCTCCGCGATCAGCGTCGAGAACAAACGAACCGTCACGTTGAAGAGCCTGCAAATCTCGATGCCCGGCGACAACGGCAAGCTCATCGGCAAGCTTGCGAAGGAAGTGGCCGGTGGCAAGAGCGGGCGCGTCGCGCTGAAGGGCGCCAAGGGCTGCGAGTACCAGGTCAAATGGGAATTCGAAGATGCCGGCGACGAGTCGACGGCTGATCTCTGCAACGACCCGAAAATCGTCCTGACGGATTGATCGCTCCGCCTCGGGCCCTGTAAGCCTGAGGCGCGTAGGCGCAGCAGCGCGGCCGAACTTCGGATGAGCCCCCATGTTCGTGCCGCTCTATGACGGTGTCCCGCTCCGTTATCTGCGCTTTCCCATCGGCAATTGGTCGCTCATCGCGGCAAACGCACTCGCTTTCATCCTGATTCAGGCCGGCTCGAGCGAGGATGTCGGCCGGCTTGAGACGGCGCTCGGCGTCGTTCCCGCCGTCCTGTTTGGCACAGCCGTGCTGTCGCCCGACATGGCGATCGTGCCGGCGCCGGCCACTCTGCTCACAAGCATGTTCGTGCACGCCAATATCGGCCACATCCTCGGCAATATGCTGTTTCTCTGGGTCTTCGGCGACAATGTCGAGGATGCGATGGGGTCGGCGCGCTACGTCGCGTTTTATCTGATCTGCGGCGTGATCGCGGCGCTGACATTCGCCGCAATCATTCCGGCGAGCGAGTCGCCCCTGATCGGCGCATCGGGCGCTATTTCCGGCGTCGCCGCCGCGTATCTCCTGCTTTATCCGAACGCGCGGGTTTGGGGCTTTCTGTTTGTTCCCTGGATTCCGCTTCGCGTCCCGGCATCCTGGTTTGTCGGGATTTGGATCGCACTGCAATTGCTATCGGCGTTTTTGGCCGAAGCCAGCGATATCGGCTGGTGGGCGCATCTCGGCGGCATTGCCGCGGGATGTGTGCTTGTCGGTTTGTTTAAGCGCCGCACCGTGCCGCTCTTCGGGCCTGCTTGATGCGCTGAGCCGGCGACCCGAACACCCGCCGCGATCAAATGTCCTTTTCGGCACGGCGTGCGCCGCCGGTCAGCCGCGCCCATTGATCGCGCAGCGTCTCGCTCACGTTGTGCACACTGCGGTCGACCACGTCCCAGTTCACCATCGGGCGCGCCGCCTCGGGGCCTGTCCCGCTCGGCAGCGACGCGTCATGCAGATAAGCGGCTGCAACCGTGATGAGCACGCCGACGATCAGTCCGAGCACGAAACGCATTGTGGTGTTCTCCTGGCCCTTGCATCAGGGCAGACTACGCCCGCGCGCGGCACGGCTCCCAGGAACGAGCCGTTGCCGCGACCGGTTCCGGACTGCCTACTTGAGGTGCCCGGCGAGCAGTTTGTTCATCTCGAACATCGTGACCTTCTTCTTGCCGAAGACCGGTTCGAGCTTGTCGTCGGCGAGGATTTCGCGCCTGTTTTGCGGGTTCTGCAGATCGTTCTTCTTGATGTGCTGCCAGATTTTGCTGACCGCTTCCGTGCGCGGCAAAGGCTTATCGCCGACGACCTGCGCCAATTCCTTTGACGGCTGAAGCGGCTTCATCAAACCGGAATTGCTCTTGGCAGCGGCGCTGCGCCCAGGTGACTTGGCGGCGGCCGGCTTTGCGCTGCTCTTTGGCGCGCTGCTTTTAGACGCGGTCTTCGATGCGGTGCTCTTTGAAGCGCTTTTGCTTGGCGCTGCTTTTGATCCGGCTTTCGCTGTAGTTTTGGCTGCCATCAGTTTGTCTCCCGTTCGGCCCGGCGCGTAAGGCGAAGCGCCCACGGCGAACAACGAGCCTAACCTCCCCTCGTTCCGGGTGGCACTGTGTAGAGACCCGGAATTACAGTCTTGCACAGGTAAAGCGGGCTCTGGAGCACAGATTCGGCCGGAAATCATGCGGGACTGCCGCCGCCTCCCCTCTAGGAGGGCACCTTCGGCCGTGGAGCCGCCCAAGAATAGTTTCAAGATGAAGCGAGATTTGCTTGCCGGGTTGCGCCCATTGAGGCGCGCGGAGTCGCCCTCTCCCAGGTTCGCAGGCGCGCCGGCGGGGTCGCACTTGGCGCGCGCGACACTATGTTTGTAGGCATGACAGACAGCGAAGCGAACCGATTTTCCGCGCGCGCGGCGCGCTACGCGCGGGTGGGCGCCAAT
>JAWWPH010000546.1:0-6070 GCA_033850875.1 Nocardioidaceae bacterium
GCCAGCACGACCAGCAGAATCATCGGCAGATACCTCATGAACGACCACCCGGGCGCGTGTGCATACCCCCAGCGTAATCCGCTTGGCAACCGGCGGTCCTCGAGAGCATCTGGGCGCCCCGAACGCATAGGGTCGGCCTGGTGAACACCGCGCAGCTGGTCTCCGTCACCGATGTCGAGGCCGCCGCCTCGCGGATCTCGGGACGTGTCCTGCGGACGCCCCTGATCGCGACGTCGCTCGGAGTCGAGGGCACTGCCTTGTCGGTGAAGGCGGAGTGCCTCCAGATCGGCGGCTCGTTCAAGCTGCGTGGGGCGTTGAACGCCGTCGCTCTGCTCAGCCCCGACGAGCGAGCGCGCGGCGTGGTGACGCACTCCTCGGGCAACCACGCCCAGGCCCTGGCCCGGGCTGCGAAGCAGGCGGGCATCGCGGCCACCGTGGTGATGCCGAGGCAGTCACCCGATCTCAAACGGCGGGCGACGCAGGCCCAGGGCGCCACGGTCGTGCTGGTCGACGCGTCCCAGCGAGCGTCGGCGGTCGAGGAGATCCAGGCGCGGACTGGGGCGGTGTTCGTCCCGCCGTACGACCACGCCGCGATCATCGCCGGGCAGGGCACGGTCGGGCTCGAGATCGTCGACGACCTGCCCGGCGTCGCCACGGTCTACGTGCCGGTGAGCGGCGGCGGCCTCGTGAGCGGGATCGCTGTCGCGGCGAAGGCGCGTTCGGCCGGTGTGAGAGTCGTCGGGGTCGAGCCGGAGCTCGCGGGCGATCTTGCCGAGGGCTTCGCGCGCGGCGAGCGGATGGTCTGGGAGACGGCGCTGACCGGCCGAACGATCGCTGACGGGCTGCGTACCTCGTCGGTCGGCGTGCTCAACTGGGAGCACATCATGGCTCTCGTCGACGAGGTCGTGACGGTGAGCGAGGAGCAGATCCTCGCCGCGATGCGCTCGGTCGTCCTCGATGCCCGCGTGGTCTGCGAGCCGAGCGGAGCGGTCGGTGTCGCGGGCTTCCTCGCGCACCCGCAGACCGCGGCGTCCGGGCCGGTGGTGGCGGTCGTCTCGGGAGGCAACGTCACCCCCGACCTCCTGGCCCGTGTCCTCGGCGACTGACCTAGGCTGATCCGACGGGACGAGCCGACGGGAGGTGCGCTGCGTGAAGGGCTTCGTGCAGTACACGGCGGCGCGGCTCGGCTTGTTCCTCGTCTGCTACGCACTCGTCTGGCTGGTCGTCGGATGGTTCATCAGCTGGAACTCACCCGACGCGCTGTCGACTGCTCTCGTGGCGCTCATCATGTCGTCGGTGCTGTCACTGTTCGTGCTCACGTCGCTTCGAGCCCGATTCGCCGCCCAGGTGGCGTCGCGGGCCGACCGGGCCGTGGCCGCCTTCGACGCGAAACGGCGAGCGGAGGACGTCGAGGAGGGCGAGCCGGGCCGCTCCTAGCCGGCCGCGATGGCGAGGCCCGCGAAGAGCCCGACCGCGAAGACGAGCTCCGCCAGACCCGTGTCGCGCAGCGCCCGGATCAGCGCCTGACCGCGGGCCCCGCGCTGTACCGACCGCACGGCGACGAGCGAGAGCGGCAGACACCCCAGCGCGAGCAGGGCCCACCAGGTCAGCGCGTACGCCGCCAGGACCGCAGCGACGGCCGCGGCCAGGTGGAGCAGGGCGAAGACGAGGCGCGTCGCCCGGTCGCCGAGGACGACCGCCAGGGTCCGCTTCCCGGCCACCGAGTCGCTGGCGATGTCGCGCAGGTTGTTCGCGACGAGGATCGCGCAGGCGAGCGCGCCGACACCGCAGGCGACCCAGAAGCCGCCGAGCCGTACGTCCTCGGTCTGCACGTACGTCGTCCCGAGCACCGCCACCAGCCCGAAGAACACGAAGACACCGGCCTCACCGAGACCCCGGTAGCCGTACGGCTTCGAGCCGCCGGTGTAGTACCAGGCCGCCGCCATCGCCACGGCACCGATCACGATCAGCCACCACGCCGTCGTCACCGCGAGCACCAGGCCGGCGAGCCCTGCGACGCCGAAGCTCGCGAAGGCGGCCGCCTTGACGTGGCCGGCCGGCGCCGCTCCGGAGCCGACCAAACGCAGCGGCCCCACGCGGTCGTCGTCGGTGCCCCTCACGCCGTCGGAGTAGTCGTTCGCGTAGTTGACCGCCACCTGGAGCGAAAGCGCGACGACGAGCGCGAGCAGCGCCTTCCACCACACGGCCGAGTGCGCGAGGACCGCGACCGCGGTTCCGGCCACCACGGGGGACACCGCCGCCGGAAGCGTTCGGGGGCGGGCACCCTCGATCCATTCGGCTGTGGTGGTCACGGTAGTCAAGTGTCGCAGCCGGGTCGCGCCCCGTGTCACGCGCGGCGGAGCCGCCCGCCCGCGAGTCGGCACGGATGCCGTCGGCAGCCGGGCCCGACCCTAGAGTTGAGGGATGCCTGCTGCCGCGCCGAGTGCCGAACGCCCGGCCCCCGTCGCGTCGCTGCGCCCGCTCGCAGGCTCGCCGCGGGCGATCGAGCGGCTGGTGGCGGACTGGCTCGCTGACGGCGGCCCGGGTGCCGTCGTGGTGCGCACCTCGGGGTCGACCGGGACGCCCAAGGACGTCGCGCTGTCAGCGCGGGCGCTGCTCGCTTCGGCCCGGGCCACCCTGAGCCGCCTCGGCGGCCCCGGGAGCTGGGTGCTGGCGCTGCCGGCGCACTATGTCGCGGGACTGCAGGTCCTCGTCAGGTCGTACCTCGCCGAGACGTCCGCCGTCGTCTTGTCCGAGCACCCGGACCTGACGTCCGCGACCGCTCGTCTGCCGACCGGGCGCCGTTATCTGGCTGCCGTCCCCACGCAGCTCTACCGCTGGCTGTCCGAGCCGGCCGACGTGGAGGCACTGCAGGGCTTCGACGCCGTCCTCGTGGGTGGGGGCGCGGCGGAGGCATCGCTGGTCGGCGCCGCCCGAGCGCACGGGATCACCGTCGTCACCACCTACGGGATGAGCGAGACCTGCGGCGGCTGCGTGTACGACGGTCTCGCCCTCGACGGGGTGAGCGTGCAGGTGGGCGCCGACGGAGTCATCAGGCTGTCGGGACCTGTGCTCTTCGACGGCTACGTGGATGACCCCGACCTGACCGCGCGCGTGCTGCGCGACGGATGGCTCGTCACGCCTGACCTCGGCCGGCTGCGCCCGGACGGGCGACTCGACGTGATCGGTCGAGCCGACGACGTCGTCGTCTCCGGCGGCGTCAACGTCGCTCTGCCGGCGGTGGAGCGCCGCATCCAGGCGATGGCGGAGGTCGCCCAGTGCGCCGTCGTGGCGGCCCCCGACCCCGAGTGGGGCCGTCGTGTGGTCGCCCACGTGGTACCCGCGCCCGGTGTGGTCGCGCCGAGCCTGGCGTCCGTCCGGGACTTCGTGGCGGCCGTCCATCCGCGCAGCTGGGCGCCGAGGGAGCTCGTGGTGCAGGACCGGCTTCCTCTGCTCGAGTCGGGCAAGATCGACCGTGCCAAGCTCTGCTCGACGAGTGCGCTGAAGCCGCGTCCGTAGGCTGACCGGGTGACCCGACGCGCGACGTTTCCTGCGGGCAGGACAGCGGCGCCGCTGTTGGCGGGCCGACGCGTCGAGGTGTTCTCGCTGCCGATGGGCGTGCGGTTCCGTGGTGTCGTACGGCGTGAGGGCGTGCTGGTCTGGGGCGCCGCAGGAGTCGGTGAGTTCAGCCCCTTCGAGGAGTACGGCGACGAGGAGTCGGCGGCGTGGCTTGCCGCTGCGCTCGAGGCGGCGGACGAGCCGTACCCACTGCCCGTCAGGACCGCCGTCGCGGTGAACTGCACGGTGCCGGCGGTGGACGCCGAGCGCGCCGCCGCGACCGTGCGCGCGAGCAACGGCTGCCGGACGGCGAAGGTGAAGGTCGCCGAGCGCGGCCAGACGCTCGCCGACGACGTCGCCCGAGTGGGTGCCGTCCGTGATGCGCTGGGACCAGGCGGTCGTGTGCGGGTCGACGCCAACGGCGGGTGGTCCGTGCGGGAGGCCGTCGGGGCGATCCGCGAGCTGCGCGGGTTCGGCCTGGAGTACGTCGAGCAACCCGTCGCGACCGTCGAGGAGCTACGCGAGCTGCGCCGGCTCGTCGGTGTGCCGATCGCCGCCGACGAGTCCATCCGGCGGTCCGGCGACCCGATGCGGGTGAAGCTGCTGGAGGCTGCCGACATCGCCGTGCTGAAGGTGCAGCCGCTCGGCGGCGCCCGGGCCTGTCTCGAGCTGGCCGAAGCGGTCGGGCTGCCGGTGGTCGTGTCCAGCGCGCTGGAGTCGTCGGTGGGGATCGGCTTCGGTGTCGCGCTGGCAGCCGCGCTGCCCAGCCTGCCGTACGCGTGCGGCCTCGCTACCACGTCGATGCTCACCCACGACGTGACCCACAGGCCCTTGTCCGTGGAGGACGGGCAGCTGCCGGTGCGCCGTGTGCTGCCCGACGACGACCTGGTCGCGGCCGCCACGCCGGACGAGTCCGTCACAGCGCGCTGGCTGGCTCGGCTGCAGCGCTGTGCCGAGGTGCTGCAGGAGCGGCGCGGGTGAACGCCTCCACGACGGTCGCGTCGGCCGTGGTCGAAGCGCTACGGAGGGCCGGCGTCACCGACGTCGTGCTCGCACCCGGCTCGCGCTCGGCAGCCCTGGCGCTCGCCCTGTACGACGCCGACAGCGCGGGTGCGGTACGGCTCCACGTCCGCATCGACGAGCGGACGGCGGGATTTCTCGCGCTCGGCCTCGCCAAGGGCTCGCATCGGCCGGTGCCCGTCGTGACGACGTCGGGGACGGCCGTCGCAAACCTGCATCCGGCCGTACTGGAGGCCCTGCACGTCGGAGAGCGCGTCGTCGCGATCTCGGCCGACCGCCCGGCGTCGCTGCGCGGCACGGGGGCGAACCAGACCACCGAACAGGCAGGGATGTTCGGACCTCGGGTGCCCTGCGCCGACGTCGCGCCCGGTGACGCAGCGTCCGCGGTGGCTGCCGTCGACGCCGCCGTACACCGGCGCGGGCCGTCGCAGCTGAACCTGCAGTTCGACGGCCCGCTCCTGCCGGACGCGGCCGCCGCAGGCGCCGCTTCGGACGGCAGGACCGATGACTTCCCCGCGACGGGCCAACTCCTTCCCGCCGAGGAGTCGACTCGCTCCCGTCGAGGAGTCGAAGAGTTCGGATCTCCTTCGGCAGCGGCGTCGAGCACTGTCCCGAAGACGTATGCGCGCGCGCATCTCGCACCGCCCGACGGCTCCATTCGTCTCGAGCTCGGGCCCCGGACGGTCGTGGTGGCCGGCGACGACGCCGGACCCCCGGCGAGGCTGCTGGCCCAGGACGCGAACTGGCCACTTCTCGCCGAACCCACGTCGGGCGCGCGGACGGGCTCCCACGCGATCCGCACCTACCGCCTGCTGCTCGGCGGCGAGCTGGGCGCGGCGGTCGAACGGGTCGTGGTCACGGGACACCCGACCCTGTCGCGACCGGTGACGAGCCTCATCTCCCGTCGCGACATCGAGGTGGTCTCCGTGCGCACGGCCGCTGGGATCTGCACTGATCCGGGACGGGTCGCCCGCCACGTCGACTCCGTACCGGTCGCCGAGGGCGCCGACGGACCCGACTGGATCGCCGCGTGGAGGGCCTCCGACCGGCGCGTCAGCGATGCGGTGGACCAGGTCGCCGCGGGGCCTTCCGGACTTGCCCTTCAGGTCGCCGCCGAGGTGGCGGCGGCGGTCACGCCCGGAGCACTGCTCACGGTCGGCTCCTCCCAGCCGGTCAGGGACCTGGACCTGATGGCGGCACCGTTCGGGGCGGGTGAGCGTCGCCTCGTCGTCGGCAACCGGGGCCTGGCGGGCATCGACGGCACGGTTTCGACGGCGATCGGTGCGGCGCTGGGACGGGCGTCGTCCCGCGCGCTCGCCTACCTGGGCGACCTCACCTTCTTGCACGACGCGAACGCCCTGATCCTCGGGCCGCGCGAGCACCTACCGGATCTCACGGTCGTCGTCGCCAACGACGACGGCGGCGCGATCTTCTCGACCCTCGAGCAGGGCGGCCCGGCCTTCGCCGCCTCGTTCGAGCGGGTCTTCGGGAC
>JAWWPH010000559.1:0-4203 GCA_033850875.1 Nocardioidaceae bacterium
GCGCCCAGAACCCCACTGTCCGCCGGGTATGGCCGCGTTCGCTGCGTCGCAGCGACGTGTACCACCGCATCGTCGGCCTGGAGAACCGGTTCGGCGTGATGGCGAGGCTCGATCGGCTGCGCGGCCGTCCGCCCCAGGAGCGGGTCGTCCAGGACGTCGAGATCCCGATCGAGCGCACCGCTGACTTCCTTCGCTGGTTCTGCCACGAGGTCGGGATGAAGCCGATCTGGCTGTGCCCGTTGAAGCTGCGCGAACCCGACGGCGCGGGCTCGGCGCGATCCTGGCCGCTGTACCCACTCGAGGCCGGCCAGGTGTACGTCAATGTCGGGTTCTGGGGCCAGGTCCCGAGAGTCGAGGGCGGGCACGACGGCGATGTCAACCGTGCGATCGAGCGGGCGGTGGCCGACCACGGCGGGCACAAATCGCTGTATTCGGATGCGTACTATGACGAACAGGCGTTCGCGGCGATGTACGGGGGTGCTGAGTACGACGAGGTCAAGCAGGTGTACGACCCGGATCACAGGTTGACGGGGCTCTACGAGAAGGCGGTGGGACGCAGATGACCATTGCGAGCATGGTGGGACGACTGACCTCCGAGACTCCACCGGTCCGGTTCGAGGCGTACGACGGGAGCTCGCTGGGCCCGGCAGATTCCCCCATCGTCTTGCGGCTGAAGAACGAGCGCGGCCTGCGGTTCCTGGCGACAGCCCCGGGTGACCTGGGTGCCGTGCGTGCCTACGTGAGCGGCGACCTCGACCTCGAAGGCGTGCACCCGGGGGACCCGTACGCAGCGATGAAGCTGCTCGGCCGGTGGCGGTTCCAGCGGCCGAGTCCGCGCGAGGCCGCTGCGCTGGTTCGAGAGCTCGGTTGGCGCCGGCTGCTGCCGCCCGAACCCCCGCCGCAGGAGACGCTACCGCGCTGGCGCCGGGTGGCCGAGGGTCTGCGGCACTCGAAGCGCCGCGACGCGGAGTCGATCACCCATCACTACGACGTGTCCAACGCCTTCTACGAGAAGGTCCTCGGCCCCTCCATGGCCTACACCTGTGCGGTGTTCCCGAAGGAGGACGCGAGCCTGGAGGAGGCCCAGGAGGAGAAGTTCGACCTGGTCGCCCGCAAGCTGGGGCTCACCGCCGGGATGCGGCTGCTCGACGTGGGGTGCGGCTGGGGCGGCATGGTCCGCCACGCAGTCAAGCACTACGGCGTCACCGCGGTGGGCGTAACCCTGTCCGCTGAACAGGCGGCGTGGGCTACCGCGGAGATCGAGCGGCAGGGCCTGTCGTCTCACGCGCAAGTGCTGCACCGCGACTACCGCGACTCCCCCGGCGGGGACTACGACGCGATCAGCTCGATCGGACTGCTCGAGCATGTCGGTGTCAAGCAGTACCCGCAGTACTTCCGCTTACTGCACTCGCTGCTGCGAGACGGCGGCCGGCTGCTCAACCACTCGATCACCCGCGCCCACAACGACACCCGCGTGGTCACCGGCGACTTCATCGACCGGTACGTGTTTCCCGACGGGGAGCTCACCGGGTCGGGGCGGATCATCACCGCCGCGCAGGACAGCGGCTTCGAGGTCCGGCACGAGGAGAACCTGCGCGAGCACTACGCGCTGACCCTCTCGCACTGGTGTGCCAACCTCGTCGAGAACTGGGACGCGTGCGTCGCCGACGTCGGCGAGCCGACGGCCCGGATCTGGGGCTTGTACATGGCCGGATCGCGGCTCGGCTTCGAGACCAACGAGGTCCAGCTGCACCAGGTGCTGGCGGTGAAGGTGCCCCCCTCCGGCGACGCCGCGTACCCGCTTCGCCCGGCCTGGTGACGTAAAACACGAGGTCACAGAGGCGCGTCGACGCCGCGGACCGGTTGCACGCCACTAATGTTTCTGCCGCGACAGCACTTGGGGACAACAAGTTTGGGTACTCCGGTACCTACCAAGGAGATTGGGCCGTTCCCTCCTCCGCTGAGACTCACCTTTCACTTCAGGAGGCAACATGACCGTCACCGGAATCATCATGGCCATCATCGTGGGCCTGATCCTCGGCGTCGTGGGCCGCGCCATCGCGCCCGGCAAGCAGGACATCCCGATCTGGCTCACGATCGTCGTCGGTATCGTCGCCGCGCTGATCGGCAGCGCCATCGTCGGGCCTATGCGGGACACGAACGGCATCGACTGGGTCGAGCTCATCGTCCAGATCATCCTGGCCGTTATCGGTGTGATGGCCGCCGCCGCCATCTACGGTGGTCGCAGCAGTCGGAGAGTCTGACCGCACGCTGCCCTAGGGGGACGCCACGGCCGACGCGGCGATCGACGAGATCGCGGTCACCCGCTGCTACCGCAATGGCCGGCTCGACAAGGAGAACTTCCCGGTCGAGGATGTCTCCGACCACCTGGCCGAGCCCGACACCGTCATCTGGGTCGACCTGTGCGCGCCCACAGCCGAGCACATCATCAAGGTGGGCGACGAGCTCGGGCTGCATGCGCTCGCGGTAGAGGACGCCATCGAGTCCCACCAGCGTCCGAAGATGGACCGCTACTCCGACCACGCGTTCCTCAGCATGTACGCGGTCACCATCTCCGACAGCGGCCGAACGATGCGGCTCAGCGAGGTCGACGCCTTCGTGACGCCGTCGGCGCTGGTGACGATCCGGCGCGACCCGACCTTTGACATCCAGCACGTCGTGGCGCGGTGGGACGCCTCGCCCGACCTGGCGAAGTACGGCGTGGGCTTCCTCCTGCACGGCCTGCTCGACGTGGTGGTGGACGGCCACTTCGAGGCCGTGCAGGACCTCGACGACGAGGTCGAGCATCTGGAGGACGTGCTCTTCGAGGAGACGTCGGGCACGGGCATCCAGCGCCAGGTGTTCGCGCTTCGCAAGAACCTCGTGAGCCTGCGGCGTGTGGTGACGCCCATGCGCGAGGTCGTCAACAGCCTGCTGAGGCGCGACGTCGCCGTCGTGACCGACCCGATGCGGCCGTACTACGAAGACGTCTACGACCATGTGCTGCGTGCGACGGAGTGGACCGAGTCGCTCCGCGACCTCGTCACCACGATTCTCGAGACCAACCTCACCATCCAGGGCAACCGCCTCAACGTCATCACCAAGCAGGTGACGAGCTGGGCCGCCATCATCGCCGTGCCGACGGCGATCACGGGGTTCTACGGGCAGAACGTGCCCTACCCGGGTTTCGGGCACATGAGCGGCTTCGTCTGGTCCTGCGCGCTGATCGTCGTGCTCTCCATCATTTTGTACGTCACGTTCAAGCGGCGCGAGTGGCTGTAGGTCACCTTCTCCGTTGCTCGTCTACCCTGGCCCGGTGACCAGCGACGTGACCGGCCTCGTGATCGAGCAGGTCGGGTACGACCACCCTGACATCGTGGCGCTGACGGCAGAGGTCCAGGCGTACTACGAGCAGCTCTACGGTGGCCCGGACAGCACACCGGTCGACGACGCGCAGTTCAGCCCGCCGCACGGGGCATTCTTCGTGGGATACGACGAGGCCCGGCCGGTGGCGATGGGTGGTTGGCGCTGGTACCTCGAACCGCTGCGGATCCCCGCACGGCGCCCGGCCGAGATCAAGCGGATGTACGTCGTGCCGGACCGGCGAGGCAGGGGGCTGGCTCGGCTCCTGCTCGGGCACCTGGAGGGCTCCGCCCGCGCCGCGGGAGCCGACGCGATGGTCCTCGAGACCGGCCGGGCCCAGCCGGACGCCGTCGGGCTGTACCGCGCCACCGGGTACGCCGACGTCCCCCATTTCGGCCACTACGCCTGTGCCCCCGACGCCGTACACCTGGGCAAGCTCCTCGCCTAGCCGCGAGGCCGGAAACGTCCCGCCGAGAGGCCAGGAATGTCCGGTCGAGAGGCCGAGAATGCCCGGTCGAGAGGCCAAGAATGTTCGGTCGAGAGGGCAGGAATGTCCCGCCGAGAGGGCAAGAATCCCTCGTGGAGGGAGCCGGGATCCCTCCCGAGGAAGCGCAACCGAGCATCTCCACCCACTCGACCGGACGTCTTCGCCCACTCGACCCGACATCTTCGCCCACTCGACCGGACATCTCCGGCGCTGCGCTGTGAGCGAACACGGAAATCCTGTAATCGTGTAAGCGTTGGGTATGAGCGTGCCGGTGCCACCGGCTGCACGCGCCCAAGGAGCCTTACATGCCCACTCCCCAGAACCTTCCGCTGCTGCCCCTCGACGACGTGGTC
>JAWWPH010000608.1:0-2644 GCA_033850875.1 Nocardioidaceae bacterium
TCTGCATCGACGCCAAGGCGAGCATACGTGTCGCGCACGCGCGCTTCGTCCTCACCGCGCGCCTGCTGCACGATCTTGAAACGCGCACGCCACTCACTCGGAAGTGCTTCGATCGCGGGCGGCACGATGTCCGACATGACGCGCGCGCCCTGCGAGCCGCCAACAACGAGCAGGCAGAAGCGTCCATTCACAAGCGCGGGATATGGCAGGCGCGCCGCCTCAAGCACCGCCGGCCTCACGGGATTTCCGGTCTCGACGCATTTCGGCTTGAACTTCGCGTCGAGTCGCCCGAGCGTGGGGAAACCGGTGGCGATCCGTTGCACGCGCCCCGCCAACAAACGATTGGCGCGGCCGAGCACGGCGTTCTGTTCATGCACGATGCTCGGAATGCCGAGCAGCGTCGCTGCGATCAGCGGCGGCACAGTGGGATAACCACCAAAACCAATGACGACACGCGGCTTCGTGCGGCTGAGTAGCGTGCGCGCGCTTATCGTGCCGCCGAGGAGGGTAAGCACTGCCCAACTCCGCGCAACAACGCTGCCGCCCGTCGGCGTCGCCGCTTTGATCACATGTACGGCGTCGGCCGGGAAGCTGCCGCCATACTTCGTTGCCCGCTCATCGGTGACGAGCTGCACTGGGACGTTGCGGCGCGCCAGCGCATGGGCCAGCGCCTCGGCCGGGAACAGATGACCACCCGTGCCGCCAGCCGCGACAAGGACCGGCGAGCTAATCGCCATCTTGCTGCACGCCGCCATTGGCTTCGAGCATCACTTCAGAGCGCGGCCGCTTGCGCGTCACTGCGATCAGGAACCCCATCCCGAGTGCAAGCGAGATAAGCGACGAGCCGCCGTAAGAGACAAATGGCAGGGTCATGCCTTTCGCCGGCATGAGATGCAGGTTGACGGCGATATTGATGCAGCTCTGGATACCAAAAAGCAGGATCAGTCCCGCCGTCGCGAACCGACAGAACGGATCGGGATTGCGCGACGCGAGCAACAGGCCGCGGAACACGACAAAAGCGAACACCGAAACAAGCAAGATGCACGCAATGATACCGAATTCCTCGCCGGTGACCGCGAAGATGAAGTCGGTATGGCTGTCGGGCAGGATGCGCTTCAGCGTGCCCTCCCCCGGCCCTTTGCCGAACCAGCCGCCGGCGATGAAACTGTCGAGTGCGGTATCGACTTGGAACGTGTCGCTGACACTGCCTCCAGTCGTCTGGGGATCGAGAAAGCGCAGGATGCGCGCGCGCACGTGCGGTACGAATTTGTACGCCACCAAGACTGCCGAGGCGCCAAAGCCGCCAATACCAAACACCCAAAACCAGTGCAGGCCGGCCATGAAGAACAGCGTTGCCCAAATCAGCGAGATCAGCATCGTCTGGCCGAAATCCGGCTGCAGCATCAGCGGAATGACAGTCACTGGCAGCAACAGGACAGCGAGCGTCGTTCCGGGAACGCGGCGGCGCTTCGCGCCTTCCGAGAAGGCCCACGCGGCAAGCACGACAAACGCGGGTTTGACGAATTCCGACGGCTGAATACCAAAAATCCAGCGGCGCGCGCCTTTGACCTCTTGGCCGAAGAGGATGGTCACGACAACAAGCGCCATGCCTACCGCGAACGCGACAAGCGCGGCGCGCCGCACATGGCGCGGCGTCAGAAACGAGGTCGCGATGAGAATCGCGGATGCAGGAATGAGATAGAGCACCTGCCGGTTGACGAAGTGAAACGTCGAGAGATGCAAGCGCTCGGCAACCGGCGGGCTGCCCGCCATCGCGAGCTCGATGCCGATCACCATGAGAATGCCGAGCGCCGCGAGAAGCCAGCGATCGACCGTCCACCACCACTCGGCGAAAGGACTACGTACGGCGCGCGAGATCATCGTGCATCTCCGGAAACGGAAGCGGCGGGCGTGAGATAAGCGCGAACGAGTTCACGGAAGCGATCGCCACGCTTCTCGAAATTCTCGAACTGATCGTAAGACGCGCAAGCCGGCGAGAGCAGCACGACCGGCTCCTCCGCGTTCGATCGCTCAGCGTCGTGCGCGGCGTGATCCAGGGCGACGTCCAGCGTGCCGCAGATATCGTACGCCACGCGACCTTCCAGAGTGCGGGCGAAATCGTCCGTAGACGCGCCGATGAGATACGCCCCGGCGATGCGCGGGAACAGTGGCCGTAGCGGCTCGATGCCGCCTTCTTTCGCTTTGCCCCCGGCGATCCAATAGATCGGCTCGAAGGACGACAGCGCCTTTTCCGCCGCGTCCGCGTTGGTCGCTTTGGAATCGTTGATGAAAAGAATGCGACCGCGCCGGCCGACCTCTTCCATCCGGTGCGGCAGGCCGGGAAAGGTTTGGAGCGCCACCTGCAGGCGCACGCGATCCTGCGCGAGTTCGCCGAGCGCGGCCACAGCCGCCGCAGCGTTCTGCGCGTTGTGGCGGCCACGTAATGCGGCGATGCCCGCGAGAGTCGCGATCGGTTTTGATTGCCCGCGTCGGCGTTCGACGAGTTGATCACCTTCGGCGACAATTCCGTCGCGCAATTCGTGGTGGCTCGTCAGCACGCGCGTCAGCGGTTTGCCGGCGCGCCGTATGCGCTCGGCAATGCCCAAAGTGAATTCGTCGTCGATGGCAATCACGGCCCGATCGG
>JAWWPH010000010.1:0-8976 GCA_033850875.1 Nocardioidaceae bacterium
ACATCGTCGTCTCCGGGGGAACGCAGGCCGGGAAGACGACGGTTCTCAACACGCTGTGCTCCTCCGTGCCTGGGCACGAACGCATCGTGTCGGTCGAGGAGGTGTACGAGCTGCGGTTCGAGCACCCCGACTGGGTGGCGATGCAGACACGCCAGGCCGGGCTTGAGGGTACCGGTGAGATCAGGCTGCGCAACCTGGTCAAGGAGGCGCTGCGCATGCGGCCATCGCGGGTCGTCGTCGGTGAGGTACGAGCCGAGGAGTGCCTCGACCTTTTGCTCGCTCTCAACAGCGGCCTCCCCGGCATGGTCACCGTGCACGCGAACTCTGCCCGGGACGCGTTGGTCAAGCTCTGCACCCTGCCTCTTCTTGCCGGAGAGAACATTTCTTCTCGCTTCGTGGTGCCGACGGTGGCCTCGACTGTCGACATCGTGGTGCAGGTCGGCATCGACTCAGAAGGTAGGCGGCGGGTGCGGGAGATCGTCGGGGTACCGGGACGCGTCGAGGCTGACATCATCGAGACCGAGCCCATCTTCTCGTGGCAGCTCGGCGCGTTGCATCGGGGGCACGGCATGCCGCCTCGGCTGGAGAGCTTCGCGAGCTCTGGCATCGACGTACATCAGCTTCTGGCGGTGGACCAACAGCTGGCCGAGGCGTCGGGCGGCTGAGGTGGGTGCTGCTGTGGGGTTGACGTTCGGGGTGGGACTGCTGCTGATCTGGCGCGTGTTCACCGCGCCGGTGACAGCTCGGCCACGGAACAAGCGGGCGCGGGGCTCGCGGCTTCGTCGCCTGTTGCACGAAGCCGGCATCAGCGGCGTGAGCCCCGTCGGCCTGCTGATGCTGGCGGCGGTATGCGGCCTCGTCGGTGGATCCGTCGTTCTGGCGATCTCTCGGACGCCACCGGTTGCAGCGGCCTTCGCGCTGATCGCCGGGTACGGGCCCATCGCGGTGGTTCGAGGCAGGGCGCAGAGCCGCCGCAAGGAGCTCGCCGAGGTGTGGCCCGAGGCGGTCGACAACCTGGCTTCCGCGATCCGCGCCGGACTCTCGCTGCCAGAAGGGCTCACGCAGCTCGGCGAACGGGGCCCGGAGCCGCTCCGGCCGGCGTTCGCGGCCTTCGGTCGTGACTATCTCGCGACCGGTCGTTTCGGCGACTGCCTCGACCGGCTCAAGGACGACCTCGCCGATCCCGTGGGTGATCGGGTCGTGGAGGCGCTGCGCATCGCGCGCGAGGTCGGCGGCGGCGACCTCGGGCGGATGCTGCGCGCGCTGTCGCGATTCCTTCGCGACGACGCGCGCACCCGATCAGAGCTCGAGTCCCGCCAAGCCTGGGTCGTCAACGGCGCGAGGCTCGCGGCCGGCTCCCCATGGGCCGTCCTGCTCGCCTTGTCCTTACAGCACGAGGTGATCGGACGGTATCGGTCGGCGGCGGGGGTCGTCGTGCTCGCGGTCGGGGGCGCCGCCTGCGTGCTCGCCTATCGGCTGATGGTGCGACTCGGCCGACTTCCGCCGGAACGGCGCGTCCTCACGTGAGCCTGGCTGCGTGGGGAGGACTCTTCGGTGGCGCAGCCGGTCTCGGGATCGCTCTTGCGGTGTCCAGCCTCCTCGCAGCTCGACGCCCGAGTCTCGAGAGCCGAGTCGCCCCGTACATCCGCGACGTGCCGAATGCTGCCCTCCGATGGCGCCCGAGGACGACCTCCGACCGGCCCTCGACCGCTCTGCGTGCGCTGGCGGCCCCGCTACTGGAGTCAGGGGCCCGGCGCCTGCAAAGCGTGCTCGGCGGACGCGAATCCGTTCGTCGCCGCCTTGAACGCGCCGGATCGATGATGACCGTCGAGGAGTTCCGGCTCTCGCAGCTGTACTGGGGTCTGTCGGCGTTCGGGGCGTCCGTCGTGGTCGGACTGCTCGCCTCGGCGCGTCAGCCCGACCGGGCACTGCCCTGGCTGATCCTGTCGTCCGGCGCGGCTGTGGCCGCGATCCTCGCCCGCGACAGCGCGCTCAGCCGACGCGTACGACGGCGCGAGGAGCGGATGCTCGCCGAGTTCCCGGTCGTCGCGGACCTGCTGGCCCTCGCCGTCGCCGCCGGTGAAGGACCCGCGAGTGCCCTCGACCGGGTCGTCCGGACCTGTCATGGCGAGCTGCCTGACGAGCTGGCCCTCGTGCTCGCTCAGTCGCGGACCGGTGTTCCGGTGGCGCGCGCACTCGACGGCTTCGCGCAGCGCAACGGGCTGGCGGTCGTGTCCCGCTTCGCGGAGGGCTTCGCGGTGGCGATAGAGCGCGGGACCCCGCTCGTCGACGTCCTCGCCGCGCAGGCCGCTGACGTACGCGAGGCGTCCAGACGTGCACTCATCGAGACCGGCGCGCGCAAGGAGATCGCCATGATGGTGCCGGTCGTCTTCTTGATCATGCCGGTCACGTTGCTGTTCGCATTCTTTCCTGGAGTCGTCGGACTCAACCTGTTGGCGCCTTGAGCAACCCCTAGGAGGACGGATGAAGTTACGCGCGACACTCGTGCAGCGGCTGCAGGCTCGCGACGAGAGGGGCGATGTACCGGGTTGGGTGATGATCACGGTGATGACCATCGTGATCGCCTCGGCGATCCTGGTCATCTTCCAAGACCGCGTCACATCGTTCCTCAGCTCGACACTCAACCAGTACATGTAGGTGACGGCCAACGCGCTCGGCCGGCTCCAACGGTCCGAGCGGGGATCTGCGCTGGCGGACTTCGCACTCGTGTCCGTCGTGCTCGTGCCACTCTTCTTCGGAGTCCTCCAGATCGCGCTGATCTGGCATGTGAAGACCACCCTTACCTCGGCCGCGTCCGAGGGCGCGCGGTACGGCGCGACGTATAACCGGTCCGCGGCGGACGGAGCACGGCATACCAGCGGCGTCATCGACGACGTCTTCGGCAAGGCATTCTCGGACCGGGTGTCCGCGCAGGACACGGCCGTCGACGGTCAGCCGGCCGTCGAGGTGGACGTTCGGGCACAGGTGCCCGTCCTGGCGTTCTGGGGACCGACGGTCACCGTCCACGTGAGCGGGCACGCCATCAAGGAGCTGCTGCCGTGAGCCGGCTGCGCAGGCGGCCCCCGCGAAGCAGCGAGGCCGGCTCGGCGCTCGTCGAGCTGACCTGGCTCGGGCTGCTCATGCTCATCCCGCTCGTGTACGTCGTCATCACGATCGTCACGGTTCAACGTTCGGCCTACGGTGCGACCGAGGCGGCGCGTGCCGCCGGTCGGGCGTTCGTCCTCGCACCGGACGTGGCCACCGCGTCGCACCGTGCGTACGACGCCGCCAAGGTCGCCATGGCCGACCAGGGCGTGGCGCTGCGCGGCGACGAGATGGTGGTGCGCTGCTCGCCGACACCCCAGTCCTGCCTGCAGCCCGGTTCGACGGTGCGCGTCGAGATCCACCTCGACGTGCGACTGCCGTTCGTCCCGACGGTTTTCGGGCAGTCAGCCGCGAGCGTCGCCGTGCGCGCGACGCACGCCGAGCCCTACGGGACCTTCCGTGAGGCGGCCCCGTGACGCGGCGGCGTACGCACCAGTCGCCTGCCCGCGGCGATGACGGCCAGATCACCGCGATGCTGGTCCTGCTCAGCATCTGCCTCCTGCTGGCGATCATCGCCGTCACGGACATCTCGGGGAGCTACCTGCGACGGCAGGCAGTGTCGTCGCTGGCCGACGGCGCAGCGTTGTCGGCCTCGGACTCCGCGGTGGCTTCCGGCATCTACCGCGGTTCGGACGTGGGCTTCGTCGACCTCGATCCTGCGGCGGCGTCAGCTGCCGTCCAGGAGTACCTGCGCCGGTGCGGCGCGTTCACGCGGTACCCAGGCCTCGACGCACGGGTCGTCGTCGACGGCCATGTCGTCACGGTGTACCTGACCACGCCGTACCGGCTTCCGGTCGCGATGCCGGGCGTGCCGGCCACCGCCGCCATCCACGGCAGCGCCGCAGTCGAGGTTCCGATCTACTGACGACGACCCGGATGCCTCGGAGCACCGTTTCCGGCAAGCGGCCGGCACAGCCGAAGGCGCCGACCGGGCCGTGCTGGAGACTCAACTGGCCCTGGCGCTCGGCGGCAGGGGGTGCGTCACCTCGGTCGGCGTACCTCAGCGCTCGCCGTGCAGCGGAAGGTGAGGGCAGAGAAGAACGCGGACGCGGCAGCGGGCCCGTACGTCGACGACGAGATCGCGATCCTCGAGCTACGCGCAGATCCCACCACCACGCCGACCGATCAGGTCGACGCGCCCTGGGGGCGAGTCGACAAGCAGCATGGAGAGCCCGGCCCTTACATATGCGCCCGGTCGGCTGAGCATTTGCGCCCGGTCGGCCGAGCGTTTGCGCCCGGTCGGCCGAGCGCTTGCGCCGGTCGGCCGAGCGTTTGCGCCCGGTCGGCTGAGCATTTGCGCGCCCGGTCAGCCGAGCGCTTGCGCCGGTCGGCCGAGCATTTGCGCCCGGTCGGCGCGACATTTCTCCCCACTCGACGAGGTGGGGGAGTGTTACACACGCGCGGCAGATTGGTGACGGGGGTGTAATACCTCCGCTAGGATGGGGCCATGTACGGAAACGACGTGGCGGTGCCCGATGACGCCAAGCCAACGGCCCACGCGGAGAGCGCAGCCAGCCCCGAGTTCCAGGCGATCATCGACGGCGAGGGCCGGGTTGAGCCCCGCGACGCGATGCCCGACGCGTACCGCAAGAGCCTGATCCGCCAGATCGCGCAGCACGCGCATTCGGAGATCATCGGCATGCAACCAGAGGGCAACTGGATCAGCCGCGCCCCCAGCCTGCGCCGCAAGGCGATCCTGATGGCGTAGGTCCAAGACGAGGCCGGACACGGCCTGTACCTGTACGCGGCCGCGGAGACCCTCGGTGCCGACCGCGCCGACCTGCTCGACCTGCTGCACTCGGGGCGGCAGAAGTACTCGTCGATCTTCAACTACCCGACGCTCACCTGGGCCGACATGGGCGCCATCGGCTGGCTCGTCGACGGCGCCGCGATCGTCAACCAGGTGCCGCTGTGCCGCTGCTCCTACGGCCCCTACGCACGCGCGATGGTCCGTGTCTGCAAGGAGGAGTCGTTTCACCAGCGGCAGGGCTTCGAGATCCTCAACACGCTGTCGCACGGCACGCCGGCCCAGCACGCCATGGCCCAGGACGCCGTCGACCGCTGGTGGTGGCCCAGCCTGATGATGTTCGGTCCTCCCGACGACGCTTCCCCGAACTCCGCGCAGTCGATGGCCTGGGGCATCAAGCGGTTCAGCAACGACCAGCTGCGCCAGCGCTTCGTCGACATGACGGTGCCGCAGTCGCAGGCGCTCGGCCTGACCCTGCCCGACCCCGACCTGCGCTGGAACGCGGAGCGCGGCTCCTACGACATCGGAGAGATCGACTTCAGCGAGCTCTTCGAGGTGATCAAGGGCAACGGTCCCTGCAACGCCGCGCGCATGAACCACCGGCGCACGGCCCACGAGGAGGGCGCCTGGGTCCGCGAGGCAGCGGCGGCCTACGCCGCGAAGCACCGCGCGCCTCAGGCGAGCGCAGCATGACCGACCGCGACGAGTGGCCGCTCTGGGAGGTCTTCGTCCGTGCCAAGCGCGGTCTCAGCCACGTCCACGTCGGCAGCCTGCATGCCCCGGACGCGCCGATGGCCGTCCGCAACGCGCGCGACGTCTTCACCCGTCGTCAGGAGGGTGTGTCGATCTGGGTCGTCCCGTCGGACGTCGTCGTCGCCAGCAGCCCCGACGAGAAGGACGCCTTCTTCGACCCGGCGGGGGACAAGATCTACCGGCACCCCACCTTCTACACCGTGCCCGAAGGCGTCGAGCACCTGTGACCGCCGACCTGCCCGCAGCCGGCGCGGTCGCACCAGCCGAGAGCGCAGCGGTGTTCGCCTACACGTTGCGGCTCGCGGACGACGCGCTGGTGTACGCCCAGCGGATGGGGGAGTGGATCGCGAAGGCGCCGCAGCTCGAGGAGGACGTCGCGCTCGCCAATATCGCTCTCGATCTGCTCGGCCAGGCCCGCTCACTGCTCACCTACGCCGGCGAGGTCGAGGGCGCCGAGCGCGGCGAGGACGAGCTCGCGTACTTCCGCGACGAGCGCGACTTCGTGAACGCCCAGATCTTCGAGCTCCCCATCGGCGACTTCGGCTTCACCGTCGCCCGGATGCTGGTGACGTCGTCGTACCAGTACGCGCTCTACACGCTGCTCCAGGACTCCACCGACCCGGTCCTCGCGGCGATCGCGGCGAAGGCCGTCAAGGAGGTCGACTACCACCGCGACCATGCCACGCAGTGGACGCTGCGCCTCGGTGACGGGACGCCCGAGTCCGCTCGCCGGATCTCGGGCGGGCTCGTCGAGGTCTGGCCGTACGTCGCCGAGCTGTTCGAGTCCGACGAGCTCGTCCGGGAGCTGGCGACGACCGGAGTCGCCGTCGACCCGGAGCGGCTGGAGGACCCGGTCTCGACCTACCTCGACACCGTTCTCTTGGCAGCCACCCTCGGCCGTCCCGACGTCGCCGTCCGGCACACGGGTGGCCGTCGAGGCGTCCACACCGAACACCTCGGCTACCTGCTCGCCGAGATGCAGTACCTGGCCCGCTCGCACCCTGGTGCCCGATGGTGAGCGCTACACGCATGCCCGCCGTCGACGCTGACGTCGTCCGGGCGATCGTGGCCGAGGTCGCCGACCCCGAGCTACCGGTCCTCACGATCGACGACCTCGGGATACTCCGCGACGTCACGGTCGGCGACGACGGGCACGTCGCCGTCACCGTCACGCCCACGTACTCCGGCTGCCCGGCGATGGACGCCATCCGTACCGACATCACCCAAGCCCTTGCCGACAAGGGCTTCCACGACGTCAGCGTCCGGATGGTGCTGGCCCCGGCGTGGACGACCGACTGGATGACAGACGCGGGACGGAGCAAGCTGCTCGAGTACGGCATCGCGCCGCCGCAGCCTCGTGCGGCGGGCGCTGTGGCGGTCTCGCTGTCGCTTCGCTGTCCGCAGTGCGGCTCGCCGGAGACGCGGGAGCTCAGCCGGTTCGGCTCGACCTCGTGCAAGTCATTGTGGGTGTGCATGTCGTGCAAGGAGCCGTTCGACCACTTCAAGGCGATCTGACGTGCCGACACCACGACGCGCGGTGTTCCATCCGCTCCGGGTGTCCGACGTCACGGCGCTCACCGACGACGCGGTGTGCATCGAGTTCCACGTTCCGCCCGAGCTCGCCGCCGACTACGACTACGTACAGGGCCAGCACGTCACCATCCGGACGACGCACGCGGGAGACGACGTCCGGCGCAGCTACTCGATCTGCGCGCCCGCTGGGTCGGGACGGTTGCGGATCGGGGTCAAGGTACTCCCGGGTGGCCACTTCTCGGGCTTCGCCGCGGGAGGCCTCGCGGTCGGAGACGTGCTGGAGGTCATGACACCCTCCGGCCGCTTCCACACCACGCTCGACGCGGCTCACGCGAAGCACTACTGCGCGATCGCGGCCGGCAGCGGCATCACACCGATCTACTCGATCATCGCGACCACGCTCGAGCAGGAGCCGTCGAGCCGCGTCACCTTGATCTTCGCCAACCGGACCAGCCGGAGCGTGATGTTCCTCGAGGAGCTCGAGGACCTCAAGGACACCTACCCCGACCGCTTCCACCTGATCCATGTGCTGAGCCGGGAGGCACAAGACGCCGAGCTGCTGTCCGGCCGGCTCGACGCTGCCCGGCTGACGAAGATCAACGAGACCCTGGTGCCGATCGAGACGGTGGACGACTGGTTCCTGTGCGGGCCCTTCGAGATGGTCGTCGACCTCAGGGAGGCGCTCCTCGAGCAGGGAGTCGACGGGCACCACGTCCATACCGAGCTGTTCCACGTCGAGTCCACCCCGAGCGTGCGCCACGAGGCGCCCGTGACCGAGGGGGAGGGCTCCGAGGTGACCATCAACCTCGACGGCCGCCGGTCGGTCTTCACGCTCAGCCGCGACGACGTCTCGGTCCTCGAGGCCGCCCTGCGGGTACGCGCCGACGCGCCCTTCGCCTGCCGCGGCGGGGTCTGCGGGACCTGCCGCGCAAAGGTCGTCGAGGGCGAGGTCGTGATGGACACCAACTACGCCCTGGAACCCGAGGAGATCGAGGCCGGGTACGTCCTGACCTGTCAGAGCCACCCCACCACGCCGCTGCTGTCCGTCGACTACGACGCCTGAGGAGCGACAGCCGGGCCCGAACGCTCGACGACCGCCTGGCCGTTACGTGTCGGCGGGCGGTTCCTGTCGGTGGGGGATGCGACACTGTTCGACATGTCCTCAGACCTTGCCGTCAGCACAGAAGTCGAGTTCCGAAGCGACGTGGAGGTCGAGCTCGTGCGCTCCTCGGCGAGCGACTCCGACGTGCTCTTCGCGGCCAGGGTCTCGACGAAGGGCGAGCAGTCGCTGGAGGATGTCGGCGCCGACGCGAGCAGGTCGTCGGGGCTCATCAACTTCTTGATGCGCGACCGCCACGGGTCGCCCTTCGAGCACAACTCGATGACCTTCTACGTCTCGGCACCCATCTTCGTCTTCCGCGAGTTCATGCGTCACCGCATCGCGTCGTACAACGAGGAGAGCGGGCGCTACCGCGAGCTCCGACCCGTCTTCTACGTTCCCGGGCCCGAGCGCAGGCTCGTACAGATCGGCAAGCCCGGTGCCTACGACTTCGTCGAGGGCAGCCGGGAGCAGTACGAGCTCGTCACCTCGCAGACCCGGTCGGTGTGCCGGGAGGCCTACGCGGCCTACCAGCGGATGCTCGAGGCCGGAGTCGCGCGCGAGGTCGCCAGGATCGTCTTGCCGGTGTCGATCTTCTCCACCATGTACGTGACGATGAACGCCCGGTCGCTCATGAACTTCCTCTCGCTGCGCACCAAGCGCGACGACGCGCACTTCAAGTCGTTCCCGCAGCGCGAGATCGAGATGGTCGCCGAGCGCATGGAGACGGAGTGGGCGT
>JAWWPH010000050.1:0-3361 GCA_033850875.1 Nocardioidaceae bacterium
GCCACCGACCACCTGATGTCGTACCCGGGGCTGTTCGCCGACTCCCTGGTCGTCGACCAGCTGGACAAGATCGCGCTGTCGTTCCTCGTCGACGACCTGGAGGTACGCCGCGGCGGGTGCGCGGCGAACATCGCCTTCGGCCTTGCGGCGCTCGGTTCGGCCGCGGTACTGGTCGCGGCCGTCGGCGAGGACTTCGCGGACTACCGGTCCTGGCTCGAGCGCCACGGCGTCGACTGCCGGTCACTGCACTACTCGGCGACCCGGCACACCGCCCGGTTCATCTGCACCACGGATCGGTCGCACGCCCAGATCGCGTCGTTCTACGCCGGTGCCATGGCCGACGCCCGCGAGATCGAACTCGCACCGGTCGCTGACCGGGTCGGCTCCCTCGACCTGGTGGTGATCGGGCCGAATGACCCCGATGCGATGCTCCGCCACACGCAGGAGTGCCGGACGCGGGGCTACCGGTTCGCGGCCGACCCGTCCCAGCAGCTCGCCCGCGCCGACGGCGCGATGATCCGGCAGCTCATCGACGGCGCGGCGTATCTGCTCACCAACCAGTACGAGGCCGCGCTGACCGAGCAGAAGACCGGCTGGAGCGCCGACGAGATCTTGTCGCGGGTCGAGACCCGGGTCGTGACGCTCGGCTCCGCCGGCGTGCGGATCGAGCGACAGGGCGAGCCGGCTGTCGTCGTACCGGCCGTCCCGGGGGTCCAGGCGGTCGAGCCGACAGGGGTCGGTGACGCGTTCCGGGCAGGCTATATCGGCGCCGTCGTGGCGGGCCTCTCGACGCCCTGTGCCGCGGCGATCGGCTGTGTACTGGCCGCGTACGTCGTGGAGCGCATCGGTACCCAGGAGTACGCCTTCTCGGCAGGAGAGTTCCTGTCCCGGCTCCGCGGCGCCTACGGCGACGAGACGGCCGACGAGGCGGCAGCCTGGATCGAGCCGGCCGCCCGGGCCGCCGGTACGGCGACGCCTCCCGGACACGCCTGACGGGGCCTACCTCGACGGTCGCGACCGAGGCCGCTGGAGTAGGGTTCTCAACGACAGATCGCGGACACAAACCGACCAGGAGGGCGCCACGTGGGACGGCTTCTCACCGAGCGTGCCGCCCGCCGGCGATGGCTGCGCAAAGCGGCCGCGGCTTCTCTCGGTTCGCTGCTCCTGGTCGTCCTCACGGGGTGCTCTCAGGCGACGACCGACCAGTGGAAGCGGCTGGGACTGCCGGTCGCCGTGAGCGACCGCTCCCCGTACATGGAGAGCCTCTGGATCGGCTCCTGGATCGCGGCGTTCATCATCGGCTTCTTCGTCTGGGGCCTCATCTTGTACGCCTCCTTCCGCTTCCGCCGGAAGGAGGGCGACGAGCCGCCGCGGCAGGTGCGCTACAACCTCCCGATCGAGGTGCTGTACACGGTCGCGCCGATCATCGTCGTGGTGGTGCTCTTCTACTTCACGATCCAGAAGCTCGACAAGGTCAACGAGCTCGTCGCCAACCCCGACCACCAGGTCGACGTGGTGGCCCAGCGGTGGTCGTGGACCTTCGACTACCTCCACGAGCCCGCCGCCAACAACAAGAACGTCTACGACCAGGGCACGCCCGCCACCCTGCCCGAGCTGTGGCTGGTGAAGGGCGAGAGCGTGACGTTCCACCTGTACTCGCCCGACGTGGTGCACTCGTTCTGGGTGCCGTCGTTCTACTTCAAGCTCGACGTGATCCCCGGCCGTAGCGACCGGAGCACCCAGTCCTTCTCCATGACGCCGACCCGGACCGGGGTCTTCGCCGGGCGCTGCGCGGAGCTGTGCGGGTACCTGCACTCGCGGATGCTCTTCGAGGTGCACGTGGTCGACAAGGCGGCTTTCGACAAACACATGCAGGCACTGGCCAGCGCGGGTCAGATCGGCAGACCCCGCGGGCAGTCGAACTCCAGGACGGTCAGCGGGCTGGAAGCAACATCACAGGGGAGTACGTCGTGACCGCTATCGACGACAGTCGGACCACCACCACCGAGACCCGGATGCCGCTCGGCCCCCCGGCGCGCACCAAGGGTCAGATGATCATCCGGTACATCACGACGACCGACCACAAGGTCATCGGCAACCTGTACCTGACGACGTCGTTCTGCTTCTTCCTCTTCGGCGGCGTGATGGCCCTGACGATGCGCGCCGAGCTGGCCGAGCCGGGGCTGCAGTTCGTCGACGACAACTTCTACAACGAGCTGTTCACGATGCACGGCACGATCATGCTGCTGCTGTTCGCCACGCCGCTCTTCGTCGGGTTCGCCAACTGCATCATGCCGCTGCAGATCGGCGCGCCGGACGTGGCGTTCCCCCGGCTGAACATGTTCAGCTACTGGCTGTTCCTCTTCGGTGGTTTGATCGTCTGCAGCGGCTTCTTCACCCCTGGAGGCGCCGCGTCGTTCGGCTGGTACGCGTACTCGCCCCTGTCCAGCAAGATCCAGTCGCCCAACATCGGGGGTGACCTGTGGGTGATGGGGCTGTGGCTGGTCGGCCTCGGCACGATCCTGGGCGCCGTCAACTTCGTGACGACGATCCTGTGCATGCGCGCGCCCGGGATGACGATGTTCCGGATGCCGATCTTCACCTGGAACATCCTCGTCACGTCGCTGCTGGTGCTGATCGCGTTCCCGATCTTCGCCGGCGCCCTGCTGGCTCTCGAGGCCGACCGTGCCCTCGGCGCACACATCTTCGACGCCGCCAACGGCGGAGCGATCCTGTGGCAGCACCTGTTCTGGTTCTTCGGCCACCCCGAGGTGTACATCATCGCGCTGCCGTTCTTCGGCATCGTCACCGAGGTGCTTCCGGTCTTCTCCCGCAAGCCGATCTTCGGCTACGTCGGCCTGGTCGGGGCGACCCTGACCATCGCCGCCCTTTCGGTGGCCGTGTGGGCCCACCACATGTTCGTCACCGGCGCGGTCGATCTGCCGTTCTTCTCGTTCATGACGTTCCTGATCGCGGTGCCCACAGGCGTGAAGTTCTTCAACTGGATCGGCACCATGTGGGGCGGGTCCCTGACCTTTGACACGCCGATGCTGTGGGCGGTCGGCTTCCTGGTCACCTTCCTCTTCGGCGGACTGACCGGCGTCATCTTGGCGTCGCCGCCGCTGGACTTCCAGCTCAACGACTCGTACTTCGTCGTCGCCCACTTCCACTACGTCGTGTTCGGCACGGTCGTGTTCGCGATGTTCGCCGGCTTCTACTTCTGGTGGCCGAAGATCACGGGGCGGATGCTCGACGAGCGCCTCGGCAAGATCCACTTCTGGCTGCTGTTCATCGGCTTCCACACCACCTTCCTCGTGCAGCACTGGCTGGGTGTCGAGGGCATGCCGCGGCGGTACGCCGA
>JAWWPH010000064.1:0-5956 GCA_033850875.1 Nocardioidaceae bacterium
GCGTCGCCGCGATGATCCTCACCACGAAGGCGCCGCTGGCGACATTCCGCGAGCGTGTTCTCGCGGAGCTGGGCACAGCCGCCTGACCCCCCTTCTCGCGACACGTCACCAACGGCCCGGTGTTGACGGCGTGTCGGACCGCGACTGAGTCTCGGCGACAGCGCGATACGGTCTCGGCCAGGGCGGCGGACGGTTGCGGCGCCCTGGGCGGTGACCTTTCGTCCGCGCGACGCGGTCAGCCGGCCGCCCGACGTACTCTCTGCGCCCGTTCGACCAGCGACACCTCTACCCGCTCGAGTTCGCGCCCGCTCGGACGGACTTTGCGCCCGCTCGACCCGACTTTTGCGCCCGCTCGACGCGACATTGGCGCCCGGTCGACGAGACATTTGCGCCCGCCCGACGGGGCGGAGGCGGGAGGCAATAACGTTGCGGTATGCGACTCGCCGCCACCATCGTGTACGTCGCCGACGTCTCCGCCGCCGTGCAGTTCTACACCGATGCGTTCGGCCTCGAGCCTGGCTTCACCGACCCGAGCGGCACGTACGCGACCCTGCAGAGTCCCGGCGCGACCCTCGCCTTCGCCGCACCCGAGAACGCCCCGAGAACAGAGCGCGTCACCGACCCGCCGGCGGGCTTCGAGGTGTGGATCGAGGCCGACGACGTGCCGTCCGCCTACTGGCGCGCGCTGGAGGTCGGCGCTGTCGACGTCCACGGCCCCGAGACGAAGCCGTGGGGGCAGACCGTCGCGTACGTGAAGGATCCGAACGGCGTCCTCGTGGAGATCGGTACGCCTGTCTAGCCGCGACATCCCTCACCGACCGAAGGAGCCGACGCGTGGAGTTCGACGAGATTCGCGACCTCGACAAGCGAGCCGTCCAGGCGAGCGTCACTGTCGTGTCTCACGCCCGCGCCGAGGACCTCGCCCGAGCGACTCCCTGCGCCGGCTGGGACCTGGCCGACCTGCTCGCCCACATGACCACCCAGCACTACGGCTTCGCGGCGGCGGCCGAGGGGCGAGGCGCCGACCCCGACGTGTGGCGTACCCGCACCGCCGGCGACAACCCGGTACAGGACTACACGAAGTCCGCCGACCTGGTCGTCGCGGCCTTCGCCGACGATGCGGTCGCCGGCCGAGACCTGTCGCTGCCGGAGATCAGCACGGAGGTCACGTTCCCGGCGAGCCAGGCCATCAGCTTCCACTTCATCGACTACGTGGTACACGGCTGGGACGTCGCGCGGACCCTCGGGATCCCGCTCGTTCTGGACGCCGACGTCCTCGAGGCCGGTCTCGCCGTGGCCGCGAAGGTTCCGGGCGGTGACCGCCGGCTGGCCCCCGGCGCGGCGTTCGCTCCTGGAGTGCCCGCCCCCGACGACGGCGAGCCGATCGACCTCATCGTCGCCATGCTGGGACGGTCCCCGAGCTGGCAGCGCTGATCGCACCGGCGGGCCTAACTCGCGGGTCTACACGACGGAGAACCCGCGGGCGATCTCGCCCCGACCGGTGAGTGCGCGCAGCACGGTACGCCGTCACCGCGCGCGACGGCGATCCGTGCGGCCAACTCGACCGACTCGGCGAGTGCCGACTCCGGGGCGGTGTACGCCACGCCGGTCGCCTCGGCGAGGTCGAGGCTGTGCACCACGAGCTCGAACGTACGGGTCGGCAGGTACGCCGACAGCCGCATCCCCCCTCCGATGGTCTCAATCAGCGGGTCGTCGTCGCGGGCGACATCGGCCACGGCTGCCTCGGCGAGCCCGCGTACGGCTGCCGCCGGGTCCTCGCCCAGCGCCGCTCCTGCATCGCGACCCCGCTGCTCGACCGCACCCACGTCGGCGGCCGACATCACCGCCACCATGGCGTAGTACGCCACGGGACTCGCCAGCGCCTCGACCGAAGCCGGGCGCCGGAGGTACGTCGAGACCGTGACCAGTGAGCGGCTGGCGTGCCCGGTCAGCGCCCGGACGTCCCAGACGCCGAGTCCGGGTCGTTCCCAACCGTCTGCCGGCAGCCGGTCGACGAAGGCACTGAAGGCCCGTGCGGCGGACACGAAGACCGAGGCGTCGACCATGCCGACACGATGACAGACCGCCCGAGCGCGCGCCACGCGACCGACGCCTCCGGCTCCCGTCGGCCGGCCCGGTGGTTGCAACGACAGGGCCGGCTGCGCGCTCGTGGGAGAATGGGGAACTGGACCGCAGTGCCGGTCCGGACGTCGTACCGCCCTCACGAGGGCGACCCGAGGCCAACCAGCGAGAGGCGTTCGTGCCCCACACCTTCGAGTCGGCGCCGCAGCCCGGCAGTACCGACCCGGCGATCATCCGGAACTTCTGCATCATCGCCCACATCGACCACGGCAAGTCGACGCTGGCCGACCGGATGCTGCAGCTCACCGGCGTGGTCGAAGGCCGGAGCATGCGTGCGCAGTACCTCGACCGGATGGACATCGAGCGCGAGCGCGGCATCACGATCAAGAGCCAGGCGGTCCGGATCCCGTGGGTCGTCAGCGCCGGCGCCGACGCGGGGAGGACGTTCGTGCTCAACATGATCGACACCCCCGGGCACGTCGACTTCACGTACGAGGTGAGCCGCTCGCTGGAGGCGTGCGAGGGCGCCGTACTGCTCGTCGATGCGGCTCAGGGGATCGAGGCGCAGACGCTCGCCAACCTGTACCTCGCCCTCGGGGCCGATCTCGACGTGATACCGGTGCTCAACAAGATCGACCTGCCGAGTGCTCAGCCCGACAAGTACGCCGCCGAGATCGCCCACATCATCGGCTGCGACGCCGACGACGTGCTCAGGGTCTCCGCGAAGACAGGTGAAGGGGTCGAGGAGCTCCTGAACCGCATCGTCGAGGCGGTTCCCGCGCCGAAGGGCGACGCGTCGGCGGCTCCTCGCGCGCTCATCTTCGACTCCGTGTACGACACGTACCGCGGCGTCGTCACGTACGTGCGGGTGGTCGACGGACGGCTCAGCCACCGCGACCGGATCAAGATGATGTCGACGGGTGCCGTGCACGAGATGCTCGAAGTCGGCGTGATCTCGCCCGAGCCACGCAAGGCGAAGGAGATCGGCGTGGGGGAGGTGGGCTACCTCATCACCGGCGTGAAGGAGGTCCGGCAGTCCCGCGTGGGCGACACTGTGACGTCGTCGGTCAACGGCGCCACCGACCCACTCGGCGGGTACCGCCACCCGAACCCGATGGTGTACGCCGGCCTGTACCCGATGGACGGCGACGACTACCCGACGCTGCGCGATGCCCTGGACAAGCTGCAGCTCAATGACGCAGCGCTCATGTACGAGCCGGAGACGTCGGGCGCACTCGGGTTCGGCTTCCGCTGCGGCTTCCTCGGCCTGCTCCACATGGAGATCGTCCGCGAGCGGCTTGAGCGCGAGTTCAACCTGGCTCTCATCTCGACCGCTCCGAACGTCGTGTACCGGGTCGTGATGGAGGACGGCACCGAGATCACCGTCACGAACCCCAGCGAGTACCCGGGCGGCAAGATCGCCGAGGTGCACGAGCCGGTCGTACGGGCGACGATCCTCACGCCGTCGGACTTCATCGGGACGATCATGGATCTGTGCCAGACCCGGCGTGGGTCCCTGCAGGGGATGGACTACATCTCCGCCGACCGCGTCGAGCTCCGCTACACGCTGCCGCTGGCGGAGATCGTGTTCGACTTCTTCGACGCGCTCAAGTCCCGTACCAAGGGGTACGCCTCTCTCGACTATGAGCCGGTCGGCGAGCAGGTGAGCGACCTGGTGAAGGTGGACGTGCTCCTGCACGGCGACCCGGTGGACGCGTTCTCGGCGATCGTGCACCGCGACGCCGCGTACGCATACGGCGTGCAGCTGGCGCAGAAGCTCAAGGAGCTGATCCCGCGGCAGCAGTTCGAGGTGCCGATCCAGGCGGCGATCGGGGCCCGCGTCATCGCTCGAGAGACGATCCGCGCGATGCGCAAGGACGTGCTGGCCAAGTGCTACGGCGGCGACATCACCCGCAAGCGAAAGCTGCTCGAGAAGCAGAAAGAGGGCAAGAAGCGGATGAAGATGGTGGGCCGGGTCGAGGTGCCCCAGGAAGCCTTCATCGCCGCCCTCAACACGTCGGAGCCGGTCGAGAAGGCCAAGCGCTGAGGCGGCGAAGGACGGGGGGAGTTCGGCCATGACCGTTGAGTTTCCGGCGGACTTTCTCGCGCTACCGAACTCGGACGACACTTGGCAGCCCTGGCTGCACGACCTGCCTCGCCTGGTACGCGAGGTGCTCGACGACTGGGCACTCGAGGTCGACGGGCAGCCGGCGGCGGGCGCCTGCGCAGCGGTCGTCCCGGTTCGCGACCGGTACGGCACCCGCGCCGCTGCGAAGTTCGCCTGGCCGCACCCGGAGCAGCGGCTCGAACACGTCGCCCTGCAGGCATGGCGAGGCAGAGGTGCGGTACGCCTGCTGCGCGCCGATCCCGCCCGCAGCGTGATGCTCCTCGAACGCGCCGAGCCCACCGATCTCACTACCGTGCCGGTACTGCAAGCATGTGAGGTCGTTGCCGGGCTCTACCCCCAGCTGCACGTACCGGCGACACCTCAGTTCGACCTGCTGTCGGAGAACTGCGCCAGGTGGTCCCGTGAGCTGCTCGACCTGCCGCGAGGTGCGCCGGTTCCGAGACGTTACGTCGAGCAGGCTGCGGCGCTGGCGCGCGACCTCGCCAGCGACCCGGCCACGGACGGCACCTTGATCCACACCGACCTGCACTACTCCAACGTGCTGGCCGCCGACCGGGAGCCCTGGCTGGCCATCGACCCCAAGCCGCTGTCGGGTGACCCGCTGTTCGAGATCGCGCCACTGCTCTGGAACCGCTGGGACGAGGTCACCGCGTCAGGCGACGTCCGGGCGGCGGTCCGGGAGCGGTTCCACGCGATGGTGGACCTCACGGGATGGGACGAGGACCGGGCGCGCGACTGGGTCGTCGTGCGAGAGGTGGTGAACATCCTCTGGGGCATCCAGGACGACGCCACGATCAGCATGGACGACGAGGAGATCACCACGGCTCTCGCCATCGCGAAGGCCGTCCAGGACTAGGGTGTCCCCGGCGCATCCACGAGCTGGTCGGCCCACGAGCGAGCACTGCTAGAGTGAGTCGATTGTCTTACTCGACTACGGTGGATGACAGGCCCCCCGACGACACCAGAAGGCCCCGCATGACTGCAACCGATGAGCTCCTCGCCAACAACGAGAAATACGCCGCGTCGTTCGGCGGCCCCCTTCCGCTCCCGCCTGCCAAAGGCGTTGCCATCTTGGCGTGCATGGATGCCAGGCTGCACGTGTACGAGGTGCTCGGACTGCAGGAGGGCGACGCGCACGTCATCCGCAACGCCGGGGGAGTGGTGACCGACGACGAGATACGGTCGCTCTCGATCAGCCAGCGGCTGCTCGGTACGCGCGAGATCATGCTCATCCACCACACCGGGTGCGGCATGCTGACGTTCACCGACGAGGAGTTCAAGCAGGCCCTGGTGGACGACACGGGAGTCGAGCCGCAGTGGGCAGCGGAGGCCTTCAGCGACCTCGACGACCACGTCCGCAAGTCGATCGCGCTCATCAAGGAGTCGCCGTTCGTGCCCCACACGGACCAGATCCGCGGGTTCGTGTTCGACGTGGACACAGGCCGGCTGCGCGAGGTCAGCTGACCCACCCCCTCTGTCGAGCGGTCGAGAACGTCCGCCCGACAGGGCGCAAACGCCCGGTCGAGCGGGCAGGAATGTTCGCTCGAGTGGGCAGGAATGCTCGCTCGAGTGGGCGAGAATGTACGGTCGAGCCGGCCAGACCCTTCTGCAAAGTGCCTGGCCACTGGCGACTGCGCATCTTGCGCCCGGTGAACCCGACACTTGCGCCCGGTCGACCCGACACTTGCGCCCGGTGGACCCGACATTTGCGCCCGGTGGACCCGACATTTGCGCCCGGTGGACCCG
>JAWWPH010000586.1:0-2639 GCA_033850875.1 Nocardioidaceae bacterium
CCATCTCGGTCTCCAGCGTCGGCTGGTAGCCGACCGCCGAAGGCATGCGCCCGAGCAGCGCCGAGACCTCGGAGCCCGCCTGGACGAAGCGGAAGATGTTGTCGATGAAGAGCAGCACGTCCTGGCCACCCTGCTCGCGGTAGTACTCGGCCATCGTCAAGCCGGACAGGGCGACGCGCAGGCGCGCTCCGGGCGGCTCGTTCATCTGGCCGAAGACGAGCATCGTTTTGTCGATGACGCCGCTTTCTTTCATCTCGAGCCAGAGGTCGTTGCCCTCTCGCGAGCGCTCGCCGACGCCGACGAAGGCGGACAGCCCCTCGTGCTCCTCGGCGATGTTGCGGATGAGCTCTTGGATCAGGACGGTCTTGCCGACGCCGGCACCGCCGAACAGCCCGACCTTGCCGCCTTTGGCGTACGGCGCGAGCAGGTCGATGACCTTGATCCCGGTCTCCAGGACCTCCTGGGTGGGGGTCAGGTCGGAAGCCTTCGGGGCGGGCCGGTGAATCGGCCAGCGCTCGACGTCGTCGGCGATCGCCTCACCGTTGTCGATCGGGTCGCCGAGCAGGTTGAAGATGCGGCCGAGGGTGACGTCGCCGACCGGCACCGTGATCGGGTTGCCGGTGTCGACGACCTTGTCGCCGCGCCGCACGCCGTCGGTGGCGTCCATCGCGACCGCGCGGACGCGGTCGTCGCCGAGGTGCTGCTGGACCTCGCAGATCAGCTGGGTCGCCTCGTCGCTGTCGCGGTCACCCGCGCCGGCGTCGCCGACGTCGATCGTGATCGCCGAGTAGATCTCCGGCAGCCCGTCGGGGAAGACCGCGTCGATCACCACGCCGGTGACCTGCTCGACGCTACCGATGTTGTGCTCGCCTGCTCCGTTGCCGTTCTCAGCCATTGATTCTGGGTCCTTTTCCTGGTCTTCGAAGTCTGTTCGGATTTCTCGGGGACTGCGGCCTAGCTCAGCGCCTCGGCGCCGGAGACGACCTCGAGGATCTGCTGGGTGATTTCCGCCTGGCGGGCGCGGTTCATCTCCAGCGTCAGTTTGTCGTTGATTTTTTCTGCGTTCTCGGCCGCGTTGCGCATCGCGGTCATCCGCGCGCCGAGCTCCGAGGCGGCCGACTCGAGCAGCGCCCGGTAGACCGAGATCGTCACGTACTCGGGGATGAGCCTGGTGAGGAGCTCCTCGGGATCGGGCTCGTAGAACCACTCCGAGCGGGCCTGGGTGCCGCCGCCCTCTCCCGACTCCTGGGGCTCGGGCTCCTCTTCGGAGTCCGCCCCCTCGCCGACGACCTCGGCCTGCTGCAACGGCAGCAGGGTCTGGCGCCAGACGTGCTGGGTGAGCGGTGAGACGAAGCGGTTGTAGATCAGCTCGACCCGGTCGACGTCCTCGTCGACGTAGCGGGCGACCATCTCCTCGCCGATCTGGCGGGCATCGGAGAAGGCGGGCCGATCGGTGAAGCCGGTGTATTCGCCGACCAGCTCCTGTTTGCGGAAGGTCATCGCCGAGACGCCCTTGCGGCCGACCACGGAGAAGACCGGCTCGGCCCCTTCGTCGCGGACGCGGGCGGCGGAGCGCATGCCCTCACGGATGATGTTCGAGTTGAACGCGCCGGCCAGCCCGCGGTCGGCGGTGACGAGGACGATGCCGACTTTTTTCACGTTCTCGCGCTCGGCCAGCACCGGCACGCGCGGCAGGCCGCCGGCGTGCTCGGAGGCGATCCGGGTCAGTTTCCGCATCCCCTCCGAGTAGGGACGCAGGTCGGCGATCCGCTGTTCGGAGCGGCGCAGTCGCGCCGCCGCGACCATCTCCATCGCGCGCGTGATCTTGTTGATGTTCTTGATCGACGCGATGCGACTCTTGACTTCCTTCTGCGAGGCCATGGTTTCGCTCCGGTCCGGCTAGGAAGCCGCCGACGCCTCCGCGGTCTCGTCCTGGGTCTCGGTCTCCGAGGCCTCAGAGTTCGGCTGGTCGCCACCGGCGGTCCGGGCGGGGGCGTTGCGCTCCTCCTCGGACTTGACCCGGTCGGACTCCCCCGCCTCGAGCGGGTCGCCGTGCTCGTCGAAGTCGGGGCCGAAGTCGTCGACGAAGTCGCCGATCGCCTCCCCCAGCGCCTTCTCGTCGTCCTCCTCCAGCTTGCCGGTGTCGTTGATCCGGTCCAGCAGCTCTTTGTTCTCGGAGCGCAGGCGGACGCGCAGGTCGGCGAGGAACTCGGAGACGCGCTCGACTTTGATCCGGTCGAGGTAGCCGCCGGTGCCCGAGTAGATCGAGGCGACCTGGTCGGCGACGCCGAGCGGCTCGCGCTCACGCTGTTTCAGGAGCTCGACCAGGCGTTCGCCGCGGGTCAGCGCTTTCTGCGTCTCCGCGTCGAGCTCGGAGCCGAACTGGGCAAAGGCCTCGAGGTCGCGGTACTGGGACAGATCGAGGCGCAATTTTCCGGCGACTTTCTTCATCGCCTTCGTCTGCGCGTTACCGCCGACCCGGGAGACCGAGATGCCGACGTTGATCGCCGGGCGGACGCCGGAGAAGAACAGGTCGGACTCGAGGAAGATCTGGCCGTCGGTGATCGAGATGACGTTGGTCGGGATGTAGGCCGACACGTCGGAGGCCTGGGTCTCGATGATCGGCAGCGCCGTCAGCG
>JAWWPH010000225.1:0-7164 GCA_033850875.1 Nocardioidaceae bacterium
GCGAAAGCAGCCAGTCGCCGTCGTGGAACGTCTCCAGGTCGACGTCGTGGAGGTCGCTGCTGCGCTGCTCGGCTGGCTGGCCCTGGAGGTAGGCGCGGAAACCCTTCATGCAGTCCTTGCAGAAGCACGCGCCGTACTGGAACGCCCCCATCGGCAGCTCGGCCTCGTCGAGCTGGATGCCGTCGACGCCGGCGTCGATCTGGATCCGGATGACGGCCTTGAGGTACTCCCGCCACACCGGGTTGTTCCGGTCCATGTAGAAGCACTGGTGCTCGCGGTCCGGGCACTCCACCCACTGGGCATGGCAGGCGACCTGGTGGATGTCGCGCGAACAGCACTCCTCGATGATGTCGGTGACCGGCTCACCGTCGCTGTTCACGAGACCGTCCGGGAAGTACTTCTCGACCGGGTCCCAGAGCTTGGGGTACCTGTTCTGCCCGAACTCGCGCAGGCCCATCCAGTCGCGGTGCCCGACCCCCCGCAGCTCGTTCAGCGACAAGACCGCGTCCTCGTCGTCGTTGAGCTCGACGGGGAACTCCCAGCCTTGCGCCTCGAAGACGATGCCGAACACCGCGATGCCGTGCTTGTGGCACTCGGCGATGAACTCGCTGTCGTTGACGAAACCGTAGAACCTCGACCGTGCGTCGACGGGTCCGAAGGCCTCCTGCTCCAGGTACGGCAGTGCGAGCGAGCCACCGCCCATCGAGGCCCAGACGAGGAGGGTCGCCCGGTAGTCCACGAGGTCGTCGACCATTCGTAGACGACGCGGCGGGAGGCTCGGGTGGTAGCAGTGCTGCCGGGGGAACCAGGCATCGAAGTAGACGCCACGCTGCATGGGAGGCCTGCCTTCCTGAGACGGGTCGCGGCTCAGACGAGCAGCGGGCTGAGCGTTCGGTGGGCGATGGTCAGGCCTTGCTTGACCTTCACGGGGGTACCGCTCCAGATGGGGTCCTCGTGCTCGACCGAGACGAACCCCTCGAAGCCGCTCTCGTACAGTGCGTCGACGACGCCGTTCCAGTCGACGCTGCCCAGCCCGGGGATCCGGTACCGCCACCAGCCGGTGTCCCACGGAGTCGGCCGGTCGACCATGCGGCCGAAGACGCCGTAGCGGTTGCGCGCACGCTCGTCCACCTGGGCGTCCTTCGCCTGCACGTGCAGGATCATCTCGGCGTTGCTGCGCAGCGCCTCGACCGGGTCGATTCCCAGCCAGACCAGGTGCGAGGGGTCGTAGTTGAGGAAGAAGCCGAGCGAGCCGATCCAGTCCCAGAGCTCCGGCGAGTACGCCAGGTTCGCCGGGTACCCGTCCGGGTGCCAGCCCTCCATCGGGCAGTTCTCGACGACGAGGCGCACGCCGTGGGCCGACGCGTAGTCGACCAGCGGGGGCAGTACGGACTCCGCCAGCCGGAGGTTGTCCTGGACCGACGCGGTCACGTCGCGACCGATGAACGTACCCACCAGCCCGCAGCCCAGGAGCTCCGCCGCGTCGATGCACGCACGCAGGTGGTCGTGAATCGCCGCTCGCTGCTCGAGGTCCGCGTGCAGGTTGTTCTCGTAGTAGGCGACAGCGGAGATCTCCAGGTCATGCCGCTCGAAGAGCGCTCGGGTCCGCTCCGCGTCGGAGGCCGTGAAGCCGGCGACCTCCAGGTGGCTCGCCTCCCAGTCCCGACCTTGCACCCGCGGCCACGACGCCACCTCGAGTCCCTGGTACCCGCTCTCGGCGGCCCAGGCGACGATCTCCTCGAGGGCCAGGCCCGGCAGGCAAGCGGTCAGGAAGCCGAGCTTCACGGCTGACGGCCCCTCTCGCTATCGATCTCGCCCCGTCGAGGACTCGTTACCCACTCGGGTGGCGACTTGTGCCGACTCGACGCAACATTTTCGCCTAACGAGGCGACATTTGCGCCCGCTCGAGGCGACATTCTCGCCCGCTCGAGGCGACGTTCTCGCCCGCTCGACGGGGGGTGGTCAGGTGGTGCTGGACTTCTCGGGGACGGGCTCGTAGGTGTTGCCGGCGCTGTCCTTGCCGCGGGCCAGCCAGATCTTCCAGCCCTCGTTCTGCTCCACGGGAAGCACCTTCACCGACGCCGGGAAGTACCGCATCGTGTACCCGGTACGCCGGATGTCGCTCGTGTTCGGCTTGGCGCCGTGGATGATGCGGCCGTCGTGCAGGGAGGCCTGACCGCGCTCGAGCTCGAAGTCGACGGCCTTGCTCTCGTCCACCTCGACGATCTCGGCGTGGAAGGTCTGCACGGTCATGTCGGTGGGGCGGTACTGCGAGAAACCGTTGTTGTGGGTCCCCGGGATGACGCGCATGCAGCCGTTCTCACGGTTGCTCGGACCGAGGGCGAGCCAAACGGTGACGATCCGGTCGTAGGCGCTCAGGCGGCCGTTCCAGAAGGCGCTGTCCTCGTGCCATGGCGTCGCCCTGCCGACGCGAGGCTCCTTGGAGATGAAGTGGCTGGTCCACAGTGCGATGTCCGGCCCGACGAGCGGCTCGACGACATCCAGCACCTCGTCGGAGAGCAGGAAGTCGAGCAGCCGCGGGTCGCGGAAGTGCGGGGTGTCGAGCTCGTCCGACAGCTTGTCGCCCTTGCTCTCCAGGTGCTCGTTGAAGATCTGCTCGAGCTGGTCGAGCCGGTCCGGGGAGAAGATCGGGTCCCGGTAGAGGTAGTAGCCGTTCTCCCTGAAGAACTCGACGTCCTGTGGACTCAACATGGTCTGTACCCTTCCGTTGCTGTGCGGCCTCTGGCAACGCTACGGGCCGGCCGGGCGCACCGCGCCGCCTATCTCCGGGCCTGCTCGACCTATGTTCGGATTCGCGCGCTCAGGCGTCCTTGGCCATCACCTTGATGAGCTCGGCGAACAGGTCGAGGTCCTCCACGAAGTCCTCGGGGTCGGTCTTCGGTGCGACGCGCTCGCTCACCATCGAATGGAAGTACTCCAGCTCGTGGGTGTAGGGGTCCTTGAGGTGTGGCCTCGACGTCGTCTGCAGATACGCGTCGCCACGCGTCTCGTCGCTGACCAGGGTCGTCGGCAGGTGCCGCACGTAAGGGGTGTCGTACTGGACCCGCAGTGACGACGTGTCCCCGTACACCTCGATGTGGGCGTCGAACCGGACCTGGTCGTCGACGCCGGTCTCGTAGGTGACGACGTAGCCGTCGTAGTCCAGCAGCGCCGCGATGAAGTTGCCGTCGCGCCACTGCCGCGCGGCGAGCACGCCGCGTGGGCGCCCGAGGAGCTCGCGCATGGCGGAGAGGTCATGGCTGCCGAGTCCGCAGAGCAGCCGGTATGTCGACGCGAGCACGTCGGGCACGTCACCGAGGGCGTCGGCCACCAGCCGGCGGCCGCGGCTCCACCGGTCCTCCATCATGTCGCGGGTCAGGTCGTCCGGGCGGTCGACGGTCGACGTCTGGTCGATGATCAACCGGTTCTTGCCGATGATGTCGTGGACACGGGCGTAGTTGATCCGCCCGAGTCCGGGCAGCCGCTCCTTGGCCTCCAGGAAGGCCGGCGCGAAGCGCCGCATGTAACCCACCATGACGAGCGCGTCGGAGGCGTCGCGGGCGCTGATGATCGCGTCGGCCTCGCGGGGGCTCAGACACATGGGCTTCTCGACCAGCACATGGATGTCGCGCTCGAGCGCCGCCACGACACAGTCGGCGTGGTACTCGTCGCTGTTGAGCACGAGGACGCAGTCGAGCTCGCTGCCCTCCAGCATCGCTTTGGCATCGGTGTGCCGGTTGTGCACCCGGTAGCGGTCCCCGACCCGCTGGAGCAGGCCGGGGGAGATGTCGCACATCGCCGTCACCGAGAACAGCTCGGGAAGCGACTCGAGGACGGGCAGGTGGATGATCTGCGCGACCTCCCCGAGACCGATGACACCCACGCGTAGTCGACTCATTCGCAATCCTTCGTTGATCGTGGTGGTGGCTGGTGAGGTGGCCGCAGCGCAACCTGCTGGTCGCTCGTCAGCCGCCGGACGAGAAGGCTGCGTCGAACGACGCAGCCGGCGGCTCGATCTGTGTGAGCCGGCGGACGAACTGCAGCGCGTCCGGCGCGCCCACACTACGGTCCATGCCGGCGTCCTCCCATTCCACACTGATCGGACCGTCGTAGCCGATGGAGTTGAGCATCCGGAAGATCGCCTCCCACGGGACGTCACCGTGGCCGGTGGAGACGAAATCCCAGCCGCGGCGCGGGTCGCCCCACGGGAGGTGCGACGAGAGCCGGCCGTTGCGGCCGTTGAGCTGCTTCACCGACTCCTTGCAGTCGACGTGGTAGATGCGGTCCTTGAAGTCCCAGATGAAGCCGACCGGGTCGAGGTCCTGCCAGACGAAGTGGCTCGGGTCGAAGTTGAGGCCGAACGCGGGGCGGTGCCCGATCGCCTCGAGCGCGCGGTGCGTGGTCCAGTAGTCGTAGGCGATCTCACTGGGGTGTACCTCGTGCGCGAACCGGACGCCCACCTCGTCGAAGACGTCGAGGATCGGGTTCCAGCGCTCGGCGAAGTCGGCGTACCCCCGCTCGATCATGCTGGGCGGGACCGGCGGGAACATCGCCACGGTGTGCCAGATGGACGACCCGGTGAAGCCGATCACGGTGTCCACCCCGAGCTGCGCTGCCGCACGCGCGGTGTCCTTGACCTCCTCGGCCGCCCGCTTCCTCACGCCTTCGGGGTCACCGTCGCCCCAGATCCGCCGGGGGAGGATGTCCTGGTGGCGCTCGTCGATCGGATGGTCGCAGACGGACTGTCCCGTCAGGTGACAGGAGATCGCGAAGACCGACAGCCCGTGGGCGTCCAGGATCTCACGACGGCCCTTGACGTAGCTGTCGTCGTTCACCGCCTGGTGCACGTCGAAGTGGTCGCCCCAGCAGGCGATCTCCAGGCCGTCGTAGCCCCAATCGGAAGCCAGTCTGCAGACCTCCACGAAGGGCAGGTCGGCGAACTGGCCGGTGAACAGCGTGACCGGGCGTGGCATGGAGCTCTCCTCGGGTTCGGGTTCGACGTAGGGCGGTGACGTCAGGGCGCTGGTATCGGCGTCCACTGGGAGTTGTTGCGCGACGACTGCTCGACCGCGTCGAGGACGCGCTGCACGCCGAGGCCGTCGGCGAACGACGGAGTCGGCTGACGCCCGGCGCAGATGTCGCGCACGAAGTCTGCTATCTCGTGGGTGAACGTGTGCTCGTAGCCGAGCCCGTGGCCGGGAGGCCACCAGGCGTCCATGTACGGGTGCTCCGGCTCGGTGGCCAGGATGCGCCGGAAGCCGGCATCGGCCGCGGCGACGGTGCCGTCGTACACGTGCAGCTCGTTCATCGACTCGAAATCGAAGGCCAGGGCGCCGTCGGACCCGCTGACCTCGATCCGGATGGCGTTCTTGCGGCCGGTGGCGAACCGCGTCGCCTCGAAGATCGCGAGCGCGCCCGCGTCGGTTCGGCCGAAGAAGACGGCGGCGTCGTCAACCGTGACGTCGCCTCGCTCCGAGCCGCCCTCGCCGCTGCTCGCGCTCAGTCCGGAGGCCGCGTCGGGGAGCGGGCGCTGCTTGACGAAGGTCTCGAGGAGCCCCGACACCCCGACGAGCCGTGAGCCGGTGAGGAACTGCGCGATGTCGATGACGTGAGCCCCGATATCGCCGAGGGCACCCGATCCGGCCTTGTCCTTCTGCAGCCTCCACACGAGCGGGAAGTCGGGGTCGACGATCCAGTCCTGCAGGTACTGCGCGCGGATGTGCCGGATGTCACCGAGCCGGCCGGACTCGATGAGCCGACGAGCCAGGGCCAACGCGGGGATACGACGGTAGTTGAACCCCACCGCGGACCACACGCCGCGCGTCGCGGCCCGCTCGGCGGCGTCGGTCATCTCCTCGGCCTCGGCCACCGTGTTGGCGAGCGGCTTCTCGCAGAGCACGTGCTTGCCCGCCTCGAGCGCCGCCAGTGCGATCTCGCGGTGGCTGTCACCGGGGGTGCAGATGTCGACCACGTCGATGTCGTCGCGGGCCACGACGTCACGCCAGTCGGTGACCCAGGCCGACCACCCGAGCCTGTCGGCGGCCGCCGCGGCCGCGCTCTCGGTCCGGCCGCACAGGACCGCCATCGTCGGAACGACGGGCAGGTCGAAGAAGTGGTGCGCGGTCCGCCAGGCCTGGGAGTGGGCGGCGCCCATGAAGGCATATCCGATCATGCCCACCCTCAGCGGCTGCTTGGCGCCGCCGGTCCCGTTCTCGGTCACGATCGCGTCCTCCAGGGGTCATGGCTCACGGCTCGGAGCCGAGGTGTCGGGACGAGACGCCAGAGGCTAGGGCAGTGACCTGGCATCTTCAAGCCCCACAGTGTGGCACCGCCCTCCGACCGCCGCAGGACACGGACCACCCGCGTCACTCGTCGGCGTGGAGGTCTGCGGCCAGCGGGAAGCTCGGCTGCGCGCCGGGGCGGCCGACCGCGTAGCCCCCCGCCGCGACGCCGAGCCGGACGGCACCAGGGAGGTCGTCGCCCCTGCACAGCGACGCGGCGAGCGCGCCGGTGAACGCGTCACCAGCCCCGGTACTGTCGACGACCGCGACGGCAGGCGACGGTACATGCCGGACCTCGTCGCCCGTGGCGTACACCGCGCCGGCTCCGCCGAGGGTGATCACGGCGGAGCGCGCCAGGCGCCCGAGCTCGGCCGCCATCGTCTCGGCGTCGCTGCGATCCCCTCCCGCCTCCTGGAGGAGCGCGGTGGCCTCCCCCTCGTTCACCACGAGAGGGTCACAGCGGCCGAGGACCTCGTCGGGCACCATCCGGAACGGGGCGAGGTTGACGACGACCCGCGCGCCGAGCTCGTCCGCCCGGGTCACCGCGTGGACCAGTGCCGGAAGTGGGATCTCCGCCTGCGAGACCAGCACATCACCGCGGGCGAGGCGCCGGTCGAGGCCCGCCCGAACCTGTTCGGCGTCCAGCTTCTCGTTGGCCCCCGACGCCACGACGATGAAGTTCTCACCGTCGCGGGCCACCATCACGAACGCCGCGCCCGTGCGTACGCCCGCAACGGTCGTGACGTCGGACGTGTCGACAGCGGAGCTCCGGAGGTCCTCGAGCACGGCTTGGCCGTCCGGGTCGTCACCGACGCAGCCGATGAGCGCCGTCGCCGCTCCCATTCGTGCGGCCGCGACGGCCTGGTTGGCGCCTTTGCCGCCG
>JAWWPH010000290.1:0-6519 GCA_033850875.1 Nocardioidaceae bacterium
GGTCTCACCGGCAGCCGCCGCCTGGTCGCCGCCGCCGAGGTCCTCAGCGCCGAGATCCGCCTCGGGCTCGCTCACCTGGACCGGATCCGCGCGAACCTCTCCGATCAGGTCGCCGACCACGGCCGGCTGGTCGAGCTGGTCGAGGGCGGCGACACCATGGCCGCTCTGGACGCCCTGCAGGCGCACCTGTCGGTCGCCGAGGCGTCGCTCATGCACGCCACCGGCCATGGGACGATCGAGCCATGATCTCCTGGCTGCTTCGCATGGTCGCGAACGCCTGCGGTCTCGCGGCCGCCGCGCAGCTGTTCTCCGGCATCTGGATCACCGGCTCCACCACCAGGGACCGCATCGTCGTGCTGGTGGTCGTCGCGCTGATCTTCGGGATCGTCAACGAGATCGTCCGGCCCATCGTCGCGTTCTTGTCGTTCCCTCTGTACCTGCTGACGCTCGGTCTCATGTTCTTCGTCGTGAACGCCCTGATGCTGCTGCTGACGGGCTGGCTCGCCCGCCAGTTCAGCATCGGCTTCCACGTCCACGGCTTCTGGACGGCCGTGTTCGGCTCCATCGTCGTCTCGGTCGTCAGCTGGCTCGTCGGGCTCCTGCTCCCCGAGTCCGAGTGAGCAGTCGGTGGCGCCCGTTCGTCGCGGTGCGTGACCGGATCAGTACCCACCTCTCAGGCCCGTCTCAGATCGGCGTGGCAGGCTGGGCGGTATGCGCATTCTGGTCGTAGACGACGACCGTGCCGTGCGTGACTCGCTGCGACGCTCCCTGGAGTTCAACGGCTACGAGGTCGCGCTGGCCAACGACGGCGTCGAGGCGCTGGCCCGGATCAACGGGCTCGCCCCCGACGCCTTGATCGTCGACGTGATGATGCCGCGGCTCGACGGCATCGAGACGACGAAGGCGCTCCGGGCGGCCGGCAACGACCTCCCGATCCTCGTCCTCACGGCCCGCGACTCGGTCGGCGACCGTGTCGACGGTCTCGACGCCGGTGCCGACGACTACCTGGCCAAGCCGTTCGCGCTCGAGGAGCTGCTGGCCCGCGTGCGGGCCATGCTGAGACGCCGCGGTCTCGGCGCCATGGCCGGCCAGGACGAGAGCCCGCTGTCCTTCGCCGACCTGACGATGGACCCTGTGACCCGCGAGGTACAGCGCGGGGGCCGCCAGATCACGTTGACCCGGACCGAGTGGGACCTACTGGAGCTCTTCATGCGCAGGCCCAAGCGCGTCCTCGAGCGTGCCTTCATCCTCGAGGAGGTCTGGGGCTACGACTTCCCGACCACCGCGAACTCGCTCGAGGTCTACGTGGGGTACGTGCGACGCAAGACCGAAGCCGAAGGAGAAGAGCGCCTGCTCCACACCGTTCGCGGTGTCGGCTACGTCCTGCGCGAGTCGCCCCCGTGAAACGGATGTCGATGGCCGCCCGGATCTCACTCCTCGCGGCCTGCGCCGTCGGCATCTCGGTGGCGATGGCGAGCGTCGCCGCGTACGTGACGCTGCGCGCCCAGCTGCACGAGCGGCTCGACGACTCGTTGCTCAACCGGGCGGAGGCGGCGGCCAAGTCCCCCATCGTCGCCTTCGCGACCCAGCACAACTACCCCGCCACGATGCTCGGTGCCGGCGACCTCCGGATCTACCTGATCTATGCCGACGGCGCCATCGTCCCCGACAAGTCATCGAACTGGGTGGCCGCCCCGTCCTCCGACGAGATCGCCGTCGCCAAAGGCTCCCTCGACCACTCGCTGCGCACCATCCAGCGCGACCGCTTCGACGTGCGCGCCGCGACGGTGCCCGCCGGCCCCAACACCGCGCTCATGTTCGTCCAGTCCGCGGAGCCGATCGAGCGCACGCTCGACCGCATGCAGCTCGTGCTGCTGCTGGTCGGCATCGGCGGGATCGTGTCTGCCGGCATCATCGGGCTGGCCGTTGCCAGGTCGGCGCTGCTGCCGGTACGCCGGCTGAGCGCGGCGGCCGAGCACATCGCGCGTACGGACGAGCTGACGCCGATCGCCGTCACCGGCGACGACGAGCTCGCCAGCCTCGCCGCATCCTTCAACGACATGCTCGCGTCGCTCGAGGCGTCGCGAGACCGCCAGCGCCGGCTGGTGGCCGATGCGGGCCACGAGCTGCGCACCCCACTCACGAGCCTGCGGACCAACCTCGAGCTGCTGGCCCAGGCCGACCGGCAGGGCGGCCTCACCGACGCGCAGCGCGACGAGATCTTCACCGACGCCACGGCACAGGTAGAGGAGCTGTCGACGCTCGTCGGCGACCTGGTCGAGCTGGCGCGCGACGAGCCGCTGGTCCGCACCCCCGAGCCCCTCGACCTGGCCGACATCGTCTCTCGGGCCGTCGACCGGGTACGCCGCCGCGCCATCGGCCTCACGTTCGACCTCGACCTGTCGTCGTGGTGGATCGTCGGAGAGGCCCAGATCATCGAGCGCGCCGTCACGAACCTGCTCGACAACGCCGTCAAGTGGAGCCCTCGGCACGGCCACGTGAGCGTGCGCCTCGACGAGGGCGTGCTGACCGTCGCCGACGAGGGACCGGGCATCGCCGAGGCCGACCTCCCGATGATCTTCGAACGCTTCTACCGCGCCGCGGACGCGCGCACGATGCCGGGCTCGGGGCTCGGCCTGTCGATCGTGCGGCAGGCCGCGGAGCGCCACGGGGGCTCCGTCGAAGTACGCAACCGCACCCCGCACGGCTCCGTGTTCACGATGAGCCTGCCGGGAGACCGCCACCTCGCCGCCGCACACCGCAACGGGAGCTACTCATAGCCAGCTCTGAGCGCCGTCTCAGCAGGCGCTCAGCCAACCGACGCATTGTTGAATCATGAGCAACGAAGGATTCCCGCCGCCGCCGTACCAGCCGCAGTACCCGATGTCGCCTCCCCCGCCGCCTCCGCCTCCGCCACGGCGGACCGGACGCGTGGTTGGCGCGGCACTGCTGGTGGGGGCCCTCGCCGGAGGTGGAGCCGGAGTCGGGGGCGCCGCCCTGTACCACGAGAACAGCGACAACTCCACTACCTCGAGCACGCAGCCCCTGCACATCGGCGACACCACCAGTGCGAGCAGCGGCTCGTCCTCGGCGTCACCCAGCGGGGCGATCTCCCAGACCACGGAAGCTGCGGCGGCCAAGGCTCTGCCGTCCGTCGTGAAGATCTACGGCACCGGCCCGAGCCAGAGCGGCTCCGGGTCGGGCATCATCTTGACCTCCAAGGGCCAGATCCTCACCAACAACCATGTGGCCGAGCTCGGTACCGGCGGCGGCAGCCTCTCCGTGAGCTTCAACGACGGTTCGACGGCCCGCGCGACGATCGTGGGACGTGACCCGCTCACCGACCTCGCGGTCATCCAGGCGAAGGGGGTCAGGGGCCTGCAACCGGCCACTATCGGCAACTCCGACGCACTCTCCGTCGGCGAGCAGGTCATCGCGGTCGGGTCGCCCTTCGGGCTCGACAGCACCGTCACCACCGGTGTCGTCAGCGCCCTGAACCGGCCCGTGACGACGCAGGGCGAGAGCGCCAACGACCCCACCACGATCTTCCCAGCCATCCAGACCGACGCGGCGATCAACCCCGGCAACTCCGGCGGACCGCTGATCGACGACCACGGCGACGTCGTCGGCATCGACTCAGCGATCCGGACCGACACGTCGAGCATGTCCGGTCAGGGCGGCTCGATCGGACTGGGGTTCGCCATCCCGATCAACGACGCCATCCCGATCGTCCAGCAACTGCGGCAGCACCAGACCCCGACCCACGCCCTGATCGGTGTCGAGGTCGCACCCAACCCCGCGACCGACAAGGTCGGGCTGCCGGACGGTGCGCCGGTGGAGAAGGTCACCCCAGGGAGCGCGGGAGCGGCAGCAGGTCTCAGCAAGGGCGACGTCATCACCAAGGTCGACAACACCCTGGTGAGTGACGCCGACTCGCTGATCGCCACGATCCGGTCGTACCGGCCGGGCGACTCGGTGACGCTGACCGTCATGAAGTCGACCTCGAACGGTCACACCACCGGCAGCCCGCGGACCGTCAGCCTCACGCTCGGCTCCGACTGAGCGGGCAGCCCGAGCGGCGCCGACCTAACCGCTGAGCAGCCCCACCATGAGCTCACGGACGAGGTCGGCGCCGTGCTCTGTCAGGATCGATTCGGCGTGGAACTGCACACCGCGGTAGTGCGGCCCGCTCAGGTGGTGGACGTCTCCGGTCAGCGGGTCGCTGTCCACGCTGACGCCCGGCGGCAGAGGCGTGGCGGCGTCGACGCGCGCGACGAACGTGTTGTAGAAGCCGACATTCTCTTCTCGGCCCATCACGTCGACGCGGGTCTGTGTGCCCTGGAAGACGATGTCCTTGTACACGATGGGGATCTCCAGCAGCCCGCACAGCACCTGGTGGCCGAGGCAGACGGCGAGGAACGGCTTCTCGCTTCGGAGCAGCTCGTCCACGGCGGCGCGTACGCTCTTGATCTTCGCGTCCTCCACGTCACGCGGGTCGCCGGGCCCCGGACCGACGACCACGACATCGGCCGCGTCGAACGCTCCCGGCGCGTACTCGCTGTGGTGCACCGTCTCGCTGGTCATCCCGAGCACGCGCAGCACGTGCTGGAGCATGTTGACGAAGTCGTCCTCGCCGTCGAGCACGACGACGTGCTTGCCGGCCAGCGCATCGACCGGTGCCGTCTCTGACTGGTCGGTGAACCAGAAGCGGCTCAGCCGCTCGTTGCGACGGTGTAGCGAGATCAGCACGTCCTCGTCGAGGGCGAGCTCCGCGACAGCTCCGGAGGGAGCCACGGGTGCCGGGACGAGGCCGAACGCTGTGAGGATCCCGGCCGCCTTCGCGTGGGTCTCCGCCACCTCGTACTCCGGGTCGGAGTCGCGTACCAGGGTGGCACCGGCGGTGACCCGCAGGTCGCCGGAGACGCTGACGTCGGCCGTGCGCAGGAGGATCGGGGCGTCGGCGGTGGCGGCGCCGGACACGTCGCGCCCCAGCAGCGCCATCACCGCGCCGTAGTAGCCGCGCCCAGCGGACTCGTACCTCCTGATGAGCCGGCAGGCGTTCTCGACCGGGCTGCCCGTGACCGTGGCGGCGTACATCGACGAGCGCAGCACGTCGCGGACGTCCTTCGTCGTCCGGCCCGCCAGGATGTACTCCGTGTGCATGAGGTGCGTCATCGCCTTCAGGTAGGGGCCGAGGATCTGTCCGCCCTCGCTGCAGATGTCGCACATCATCTTCAGCTCCTCGTCGACGACCATGAAGAGCTCGTAGATCTCCTTCTCGTCGTCGAGGAACCGCAGCAGCTCGTCCTTGCGCTGCGAGGCGTCGTCGATCCCGCCGACGCGGAAGGTGCCGCTGATGGGGTTCATCCGTACCTCGCCCCCGTGCACGCTGATGTGGCGCTCGGGGCTGGCCCCGATCAGGTACCGGTCTCCGGTGAACACCACATAGGTCCAGTAGGCGCCGCGTTCGCGCTCGAGCAGTCGCCGGAACACCGTCAGTGCCTTGCCGGTGTCCCAGTCGGCGACGGTGGCCGTGTAGGTGCGGCCGATGACGAGGTTCGCGCCCTCGCCGTTGCCGATCTCGTCGGTGATGATGCGCCCGACGATGCGGGCGTACTCCTCGTCGCCGATGTCGAAGCCCTGCGGTCCCACGGTCTCCACGGGATCGTCGGGAAGAACTGTGAGGAGCTCGGCGGTGGGGATGCTCGCCTCGAGGTCGATGTCGATGCTCGTGAGAGGCGTCCCGTCGTCATGCGCCTCGAAACCGCGCTCGCGGATCTGGGCGTACGGGACGCACAGCAGCCGGTCGTAGCGGCGCCCCGTCGGTGGCGGCCCCTGCTCCAGGGGTACGCCGCCCAGGTCGTCGTGGTCGACCCTGGCGCCCCCGAGCATGGTGACCGTGTCGGCGCCGTGCAACCGGATCAGGGCGAAGGCGGGATGGGAGACGATGTCATCGAGCAGGGTCATCGGGGCACCGATCGGTACAGGGCGGGCGGGTGAGCGAGTCGCGACTGCGGCGTCACGGCCGCCATCGCGAGCTGGTGCCCACGATGTCGAGCTGCTGCGTGGCCCGGGTGAGCACGACGTAGAGCGTACGGACGCCTGTCTCGGACTCGGCGGCGATCCGGTCGGGCTCGACCACGACGATGGCGTCGAACTCGAGGCCCTTGGTGTCCAGTGCCTCCAGCACGGGGACGCGCTCGGCGTCGCGCGGGCCGAGGACCGACTCGACCTCCTCCCGCCAGCCGTCGGGTACCACGACGCCGACCGTGCCGTCGACCATCTCCATCGCGGCGTTGGTGACGTCGCGGACGCACTCCACGAGCCCGGACGGCTCGACGTCGTGGATGCGGGGGTGCACCCCGGTACGTCGCACGGCAACGGGAAGGTCCGCACCCGGGATCGCCGCTCGCGCCAGGTCGGCGGCCAGCTCGAAGATCTCGGCGGAGTTGCGGTAGTTGGTCGACAGCCGGAACACCCGCTCGGGCTTGGCCCCGAGGGCGTCCGCGCGCGCTGCGG
>JAWWPH010000286.1:0-2673 GCA_033850875.1 Nocardioidaceae bacterium
CACAGGATCGGCAGGTGCGGCGCCAGGTCGCGGACCGCCTCGGCCGCCGCCTCGGCTGCGCGGCGCGACGAGAACAAGCCCAACGTACGCCCGCCCGCCGCCTCCACGAGGGACCGGATCTCCTCGATCTGGGCCGTTCCGATGCCGTCGCGACCCGGTGTCGGCAGATGCCTGGCGACGTACAGGATCGACTGTGTGCGGTAGTCGAACGGCGAGCCGACGTCGATGCCTCGCCAGGGCAGCACGTCAGGTGTCTCGTCAGCCGCCTCGTCCGGCTCCTCGTCCGTCACCTCCGGAGCGACCGCAGCCTGAGACGACAGGTCCGTCGGGGTGTCCTGCGAGTGGTCGGCGCGCTCGGACGGCCGTAGACCAAGAGCGGTGGCGATCGCCGTGAAGTCACCGCCCAGCTTCAGAGTCGCCGACGTGAAGACCACGGTCTTCTGCGCCAGCAGTCGGTGCCGCAGCGGTCCCCACACCTGAAGGGGTGCCACCTGCAGGGAGGTGCCGCCTCGGGACCGCTCGCGCTCGGCCAGCCAGGTCACGTCGGCCTCGTCGTGCAGAGCCAGCCGCTCGACCACCTTGCGGATCTCGTCGACCATCCCTCTGGCCTGCTGGCGCGCAGCGTCGACGCCGGCCTCGCTGGAGTCCTTCGCGAAGGCGGAGAAGGCGGCCCGCGTGGCGCTCCTGAGCAGCTCCAACGCTTCGGCCAGCGGCTCGGGCAGCGCGTCGAGGCGCCCCGGCGGAACCGCATCCATGGCGTCACGCAGCGCGTCAGCTGCCTCCGAGACCCGCTCGGCCTCGCCGTTCGGCATAAAGCTCCGGGCGCGCCGCGCGGTCCGCTCGACGGCGCCCACGGAGAGCTCGTCGGTGGCCGCCTGGGTCACCCGCGCCGCGAGCTCATGAGCCTCGTCGACGACCACGGCGTCGTACTCCGGGATCATCGGGACACCCTCGATCGCATCGATGGCGAGCAGCGAGTGGTTCGTCACCACCAGGCTCGCCGCGTTCGCCCGATCACGGGCCCGCTCGGCGAAACACTCGATGCCGTACGGACAGCGCGCCGCACCGAGGCATTCGCGGTGGCTGACGGAGACCTGCTGCCACAGCCGGTCCGTATGAGCCGGTGCGCTGTCGCGGTCGCCCGGTCCCGAGCTCTTCGACTCCTCCTCGGCCCAGCGGCGAAGCCGCAGGACCTCCGCTCCCATTCCGGCCTCCGGTACCTCGATCAACGCTCCCTGGTCGTCGGGCACGCCGTCGCGGATGCGGTGCAAGCAGGCATAGTTGCTGCGCCCCTTGAGGACGGCGTACGCGGGCCTGCTCCCCATGACGTCGGCCGCAGCGTCGAGCAGCGCGGGGATGTCACGCTCGACGAGCTGGTGCTGCAGCGCCAAGGTGGCCGTGGCGATCACCACGCGCGCCTCGTGCAGGATCGCCGGCACGAGATACCCCAGCGACTTGCCGGTCCCGGTACCGGCCTGCACCAGCAGATGCTGCCCGGACTCGAGCGCCGAGTGCACCGCCCGCGCCATCTCCCGCTGCCCGGGACGATCATCGCCGGCCAGCTTGTCGACCGCTGCCCGGAGCACGTCGTCGACCGTGGCGCGTGTCGTCACTCCGCGAGGGTATCGGTCCGCGACGACACCGAGCCGCCGTTGTCCACAGGCGCCTGGCGGTCGGTCAGAGCAGGCCCCGGGCCAGGGTCATCAGCAACGGCACGGTGAGGCTCAGGAGGATCAGCCACGCCACGATGCGGTGCGACGCCTTGGCGGCGCTGAGGGAGCCCGCCATCCCGATCATGGCGCCTTCCTGCGTGTTGCGGTCCAGGCCCATCCGCACCGCGTCCTCGGGCAGGGCCTCTATGTGGTGGAAGTGCAGTACCGGCTCGCGCTCCAGACCGTCGTCCATGGGGTCGCCCACAACCCTGTGCCCCTTCTGTCAGGTCCGCGTGGATACCGAAGCGTACTGCGCCAGCTCCCCCGCCAGTCCGGGGTTCACCCGGGCCTTGAGATGGGACCCGTCTGCCAGGTGCTCGATCGACACGACCTCGCCGTTCTCGTGGACCTTGTTGATGAGGTCACCGCGTGAGTACGGGACCAGAGCATCGACGTCGACGGACGGCCGCGGCAGCTCCGCCTCGATCGCCGTGAGCAGGTCGTCGATCCCGGCGCCGGTGCGGGCGGACACCACCACGGAGTGAGGCTCCCTGCTCAGCAGGCGAGCGGTCACCAGCGGGTCGGCGACGTCGACCTTGTTGATCACGATCAGCTCGGCCACCCGATCGGCGCCGATCTCGGCGAACACCTCGCGCACGGCGGCGATCTGCCCCTCGGGGTCGGCGTGTGAACCGTCGACCACGTGCACGATGAGATCCGCCTGTGCGACCTCCTCGAGCGTCGAGCGGAACGCCTCGACGAGCTGATGCGGGAGATGCCGAACGAAGCCGACGGTGTCCGACAGCGTGTACACCCTGCCGTCGTCGGTCGTCGTCCGGCGCGTCGTCGGGTCGAGGGTGGCGAACAGGGCGTCCTCCACGAGCACACCCGCGCCGGTGATCCGGTTGAGCAGGGACGACTTGCCGGCGTTGGTGTAGCCGGTGATGGCGACTGCAGGGATCTCCCTGCGCACACGCTCGGCCTTCTTGGTCACCCGCGCCGTCTGCATGTGCTCGAGGTC
>JAWWPH010000349.1:0-4718 GCA_033850875.1 Nocardioidaceae bacterium
GACTACTGCGTCCTGGCGACCGCCCTCGACGCGCGGTCGGAGGGCTTCGAGACGCACGTGCTGACCGCCATGTGTGCGGGTGTCGCCCCGGACTCGACCGAGGCCGCCCTGGTCGAGCTGCGGGACGCCGGCGTCACCCTCGTGCCGTAGCCCCCGGCCGAGCGGGCGCAAATGTCGCCTCGAGCGGGCGCAGAAGTCCGGCCGACCGGGCGCATAAGCCTGGCCGAGCGGGCGCAAATGTCGGGCCGACCGGGCGCATAAGCCCGGCCGAGCGGGCGCAAATGTCGGCTCGAGCGGGCGCAGGTGTCGGCTCGAGCGGGCGCATATGTCCGGCCGAGCGGGCGAAAATGTCGGCTCGAGCGGGCGCAGATGACCGCCCGCGGCTCGAAGAGCAGACACCGGCGAGAGAGCCCTGACCGGCGCCCGCCGTCGGTCGGATTCACAACGGGACAGGTTTCACTATAGTTCTCGCGGGTGCGGCTCCCGTGGCCTCCGACCACACTGCCCCCACGCCGAATCCAGCGCAGCGGACATCGCTGTCGCAGAGCCGGGGACCCACCGTTCCTGGGGTTAATCAGCCTTGTGCTGTAGGGCAACTCCCTTTCCTGCCCGCACCCGTCAGCTAACCCGGTAGGCGGTCAGGAAGAGGAGTAGATACTCAATGCAGACCTCCCAAGGTACTGTCGCCTGCCCATCGCCTGGCGGTCGACAGCTGCACCACCGGATGCGCAAGCTGACACTGTGTCTCACCGCAAGCGTCGTCGGACTGAGCGTGGGGTTGGCGGCCCCGGCTCAAGCGGCTGACCACATCGTCGTGGGCGCGTCGGGCGACGCGGCCGGACTGCAGAGCCACGCCGGCACGCAGCTCGCTCGCCATGTGTACGGCAAGCTGTCCGGACCCGCCCAGGTGGGCCAGCTCGTCAACATCGAGACCACCGTCAGCTGGAGTCAGGTCGCGGCCGGCAGCCAGGATGCGAACATCAAGCGCTGGGCCAGCGCACTCAAGGGCCACGACATGATGGTCTCGTTCTCCCATGAGCCGATGTCGAAGCAGAACTCGCACTGGGGTTCGTCGTCGGACTTCATCGCAGCGTGGAAGCACGTCGTGAACGTCTTCGACGCGCAGGGCTCCACGAGCGTCCGATGGGTGTGGAACGTCACGAGCGACTCGTTCCGGGTGCCGTCCTCGAGTTGGCAGTACGGGGCGAAGTGGTACCCCGGCGACTCCTACGTCGACTACGTGGCGGGCGAGGCGTACAACAAGGCGGGGTGTGGGCAGTCCGAGGCCAGCTTCGCCGAGAAGATCCAGCAGATCTTCGCCTTCGCCAACCAGCACAACAAGAAGTTCGTGTCGGCGGAGTTCGCCAGTAACGCCTACTCGGGACGTGCTGCGTGGATCAACGCGGCCCACGCGTTCATGGCGTCGCACAAGAGCCAGTTCGCGGGTGCGTTCTACTACAACTCGACGAGCGCCGGGTCCTGCGTCTGGCATCTGAGCACCAGTGCGGAGTTCTCGGCGATCCGCTCGCTCGCGACCGACGCCGGCTTCGGGCCCTGAGAGGAGCCCTGCCCGCGAGGTGGCTCTGCTGTCGGCCGGGTCGCCCGCCCATGCTGCAGATCGGCAGTATGGGGCGGGCGGCGGTCGTCGCTACCTGGGGAGGACGCCTCCACCGGACATTTGCGCCCACTCGACCCGACATCTGCGCCCACTCGACCGGACAGTTGCGCCCACTCGACCGGACAGCTCCAGCGCTGCGCTCTGAGCGAACACGGAAATCCTGTAATCCTGTAAGCGTTGGGTATGAGCGTGCCGGTGCCACCGGCTGCACGCCCAAGGAGCCTTACATGCCCACTCCCCAGAACCTTCCGCTGCTGCCCCTCGACGACGTGGTCGTCCTGCCCGGGATGGCGGTTCCGCTGGACCTGAACGAGCCCGAGGCCCGCGTCGCCGTGGAGGCCGCTCGCGCCGCCGCCGGCGACCACGGCTCGGTCCTGCTCGCCCCGCGTCTGCAGGGCCGGTACGCCGCCGTCGGTACCGTCGCCGTCGTCGAGCAGGTCGGACGACTGCCCGGCGGTGAGCCGGTCGCGCTGGTACGCGGCGTCTCCCGGGCCCGGATCGGCGCCGGCACCACCGGCGACGGCGGAGCCCTGTGGGTCGACGCGACCGTCATCGAGGACACCTCGACCGGAGAACGCGCCCGCGAGCTCGCGCTCGACTACAAGCGCCTGGTGGTGTCGATCCTGCAGCAGCGCGGCGCCTGGCAGGTCATCGACGGGGTACAGCGCCTGGCGGACCCGTCGGCGCTGGCCGACACCGCCGGGTACTCCTCGTACCTCGACAGCGAGCAGAAGCTCGAGCTGCTCGAGACGGCCGACGTGGTCGAGCGCCTCGAGCTCGCCATCGGCTGGGCCCGCGAGCAGCTCGCCGAGCTCGACGTCGCGGAGTCGATCCGCAAGGACGTCCAGGACGGCATGGACCGCCAGCAGCGCGAGTTCCTGCTCCGCCAGCAGCTCGCCGCGGTCCGCAAGGAGCTGCAGGAGCTCGCCGGCAAGGGCGACGGCGAGGAGCCCGAAGACCTGCGTACCCGGGTCGAGTCCGCGGACCTGCCCGAGGCGGTACGTGAGGCGGCCCTGCGCGAGGTCGACAAGCTCGAGCGGACGTCGGAGCAGTCGCCAGAGGGCGGCTGGATCCGGACCTGGCTCGACACCGTCCTGGAGATGCCGTGGTCGGTGCACACCGAGGACGTCTACGACCTCGGAGCCGCGCGGGCCGTGCTCGACGCCGACCACTCCGGCCTCGACGAGGTCAAGGACCGCATCGTCGAGCACCTCGCCGTGCGCAAGCGCCGCAGTGACCGCGGCCTCGGCGTCGTCGGCGGCCGCCGCAGCGGCGCCGTGCTCGCGCTCGTGGGTCCCCCCGGCGTCGGCAAGACCTCACTCGGGGAGTCGGTCGCGCGCGCCATGGGCCGGTCGTTCGTCCGGGTGGCGCTCGGCGGCGTACGCGACGAGGCAGAGATCCGCGGTCACCGGCGTACGTACGTCGGCGCGCTTCCCGGGCGGATCGTGCGGGCCGTCCGCGAGGCCGGGTCGATGAACCCGGTCATCCTGCTCGACGAGATCGACAAGGTCGGCAGCGACTTTCGCGGCGACCCGACATCGGCGCTGCTCGAGGTCCTCGACCCCGCGCAGAACCACACGTTCCGCGACCACTACCTCGAGGTCGACCTCGACCTTTCCGACGTGGTGTTCCTCGCGACCGCCAACGTGCTCGAGAACATCCCCGACCCGCTGCTCGACCGCATGGAGGTCGTCCGGCTCGACGGGTACACCGAGGACGAGAAGGTCGTGATCGCCCGCGAGCACCTGCTTCCCAACCAGCGTGAGCGCGCAGGTCTCACCTCCGACGAGGTCGAGGTCGGCGATGCGGCGCTTCGCAGGCTCGCGGCGGAGTACACGCACGAGGCCGGCGTACGCGACCTGGAACGCCAGCTGGCCCGGCTGCTTCGCAAGGTCGTCGCGCGCGTACCCGCTGACGGCACCGCCGAGCCGGTACGGATCGACGACGCCGCCCTGCCGGAGTACCTGGGACGTCCCCGCCACGTGCAGGAGCTCGCCGAGCGGACCTCGCTTCCGGGCGTCGCCACCGGGCTGGCAGTGACCGGTCTCGGCGGTGACGTGCTGTTCGTCGAGGCGTCGCTCGCGGACCCGGAGACCGGTGCGACCGGCCTGCGGCTCACCGGACAGCTCGGCGACGTCATGAAGGAGTCGGCCCAGATCGCCATGTCGTTCCTGCGGTCGCACGGTGTGGAGCTCGAGCTGCCCGTCGGTGACCTGAAGGAACGCGAGGTGCACGTGCACGTACCGGCCGGAGCCGTCCCGAAGGACGGCCCGAGCGCCGGGGTCACGATGGTGACGGCGCTGGCGTCGCTGCTGTCGGGTCGCCCGGTGCGGTCCGATGTCGCGATGACCGGAGAGGTGTCGCTGACAGGTCGCGTCCTGCCCATCGGTGGCGTCAAGCAGAAGCTGCTCGCCGCCCATCGGGCCGGCATCACCGACGTGCTCATCCCGGCCCGGAACGAGCCCGACCTCGACGACGTGCCGGCCGCGGTACGCGACGAGCTGTCGATCCACCTGGTCAGCGATGTCCGCGAGGTGCTGCAGCTAGCACTCGAGGCGGCGTCGGTGGAGCCGGCTCTGGCCGCGTGAGCCTGACGGCGGCCAACCGTCGAGGACCGTCCCGATTGGAAGACCCCGCCCGCTGGACCCGGTACGCCGGGCCGCGCGGCGGGGTCTTCGCCGTCCCTAGCTGACGCCGTTGTCGGCCAGCCAACCGACGAGCGGCTGGCCGGCCCGCCAGTGCTCGGCGATCCGGTCGCGCAGCTCGCTCGTGTGGATGACCGGGTCGAAGCCGTACGACCGGGTCGCGTGGATCGCCTTGTACCGGAGCAGCTCGATGCGCGGGTGCTGCGGGTCGTAGCCGCGGGGCGTGGTCTTCAGCCGATCCCCGGTCACGTTCCAGCCAGTGTCGGTGAGGCCGGCGACCAGCGCCTCGAGATTGCGGCCACGCCGCTCGTCGACGATGGCATCGCGCATCCTGCCGAGCGCCTCGCGCGACATGGCGTAGCAGCCGACCCCGATGAAGACGCCACGGGCGTCGACCTGGACGTACCAGCCGGTCGACTCCCCGCACGCGACGAATCCACCCTGGTGCGTCTTGT
>JAWWPH010000398.1:0-5944 GCA_033850875.1 Nocardioidaceae bacterium
TCGGTCGCGGATCGCGACGGCGGCGAAGAACGCGTCCATGTCGACGTGGATCACAGTGCACCCGGTGTCGTCGCACCCGGTGTCGTCGCCGGTCATGACGCCTCAGTGCACGGTTGCCAGCAGGTGCAGCTGGGTCGCCACCGCCATGAAGTCGGGTGAGGTGGCGACGGCCGACTCGAGAGCCTGCAGCTCCTCGGCGGCGCCGGGCTCGGAGTCGACCAGAGCGCTGCTGATGTGGTCGATGAAGACCCTGACGCCCCGGACCTCGGCGACCTCGAAACCGGCCTCGGCGAGCAGGGCCCGCAGCTCCGCCTGGGAGAACCGCCGCGGGAGGGGGTCCTCCCCGCCCCGGCTCGCGCCGAGCTCGTCGAGCAGGCCTGCGGCCTCGCCCAGGTGCCCGGCGAGCGCCCGGGCGAACACCGCGGCCGAGCGCTGAGCCGCCAGCACCGACAGCGTCCCCCCGGCGACCAGGACGGCAGCGGCCGCCTGGAGGGCCTCGAGGGGGGCGTCGACGACCTCGAGGACCCCGTGGCAGATGACGACGTCTGCGCTGTCGGGCGGTACGGCGTCGAGCAGGCTCGCGGCGTCGCCGAGGACGCCCCGAACCGACGCGGAGAGATCGACCTCGGCCGCGCGGCGCTCCAGCGAGGCGAGGGCGTCGGGGCTCGGGTCGACGACCGTGACCCGGTGGCCCAGCCCCGCCACCGGTACCGCCAGCCCGCCGGTGCCGCCGCCCACGTCGACGACATGGAGTGCCCGGGTCGTGCCGACGGCGTCGGAGCGGTCTTGCAGGACGGCCTGCAACGCATCCCAGACCACGGCGGTACGGATGGCGCTGCGGCGACGCTCTCCCACCGGGGCCCTCCTCCGCCGTACGATCGCTGGCTCAACCCTAGTGAGTGGGCGACCGACGCCGCGCGGAGCGTGGCCGGTGCCGGACGACCGCTCATCCCGCGCTCCCCGGGCTGCGGTGCCACAGCCGTCGCGGCACGGTCTTGGGGTCCTCTCCGGCCGGCCGGATGTCGGAGTACGGCGACTGCTTGAACCCACTGGGATGGACCAGCACCCGGCGGCGTCCCATCCCACCGGCGGTCGGGCCGGCTTCGTCGTCGGGCTCGCCCGCCGCCGGGCCGGAGCCGAACGAGGGAGGCTTGGCGATCACCGGCCGCGACGACTTGCTCTCGGCGGCGGCATGCAGAGCGGTCTCGCTGTGATCTGCACCGAAGCCGCCGGGTACGACCGCCATCGCCGCCTGCACACCGGCGATGCCGTCGCGGCGCCAGATCGCGTGCAGCGCGGGCAGCTCCCAGCAGCCGGTCGCCCGCAGCGACACCCCCTTGGGGCCGGTACGCCGCAGCTCCCCGCGGACGACCAGCAGCCAGGAGTGGAACACGGTGGCGGCGTACGGGCCCTGGGCGTCTTCGAAGAAGGTCGCGTCGACCGGACCGGTGCCGTCGTCGAGGGTCAAGAAGACCACCCGGCGCCCGGACCGGATCGGCGGCGTCTGCGTCGCGACCTTGACCCCCGCGACCAGCAGCTCCGACCGGCTGCGCCGGTGCAGCAGGTCGCGCGACCAGGTGATGTCGAGCGCGGACAGCATCGGCGCGTAGAAGTCGACGACATGGGAGCTGACGTCGAGCCCCAGGATCTCGAGCTCCGCGCGGACCCGCTCCGCGCCGGACATCTCCGGCAACCCGGAGGGCTCGCTCAACGCCGGGACGTCGTCGAGGTCGAGCGCGAGCTGGACGGCCGTCACGGGCTCTGGAGGAAGGCCGGCCTGGGACTGGGCGGCCGCCATCGTCCGCGGGTCGAAGCGTCGCGCGTCGGCGGGGCTGCCCGTCGGCGGAGCCGCCCTGGCCTTGCGGCGGGGGGAGGCCGCCCGCACCGCCCGGTCGGTGGCCCTGCTCCACCGGTCGAGCTCCGACACCTGCAGGAGCAGGTCGCGGCGGGTCACCGTGCCGCGGCGGCGCACAGGGACCGGTGAGCCGATGCCGTAGATGGAGTCGAGCCCGCCGGCGAGTACCAGCCGCTCCGCCACCGGCCGCGACGGCCGGGCGCGCTGCCAGAGGTCGGTGAGCGAGGCGAAGGGGCGCGCCGCCATGATCCGCACGATCTCCGCCTCGCTGATGCCGGAGACGTCGGCGAGGGACAGCCGGATTCCGTAGGCCCGGCCGTCCGGCACACCCGACGGCGGCGCGGGCCGGGGAGCCCGCCCGAACACCTCCGGGGGCGGCTCGTCGAGGACGCCGACCTTCTCGATGCGGTAGACGTCGTCAGAGGCGTTGACGTCGAGCGGCAAGACCGCGATGCCGAACTGTCGGGCGTCGTCGAGGATCAGCCGCTTGGGGTACATGCCGGGGTCGTGCGTGAGCACACCGGCGAGGAACGCGGCGGGATGGTGGGCCTTGAGCCAGGCCGACTGGTAGGTAGGCAGCGCGAAGGCGGCGGCGTGGGCCTTGCAGAACCCGAACGACGCGAACGCCTCGAGCACCTCCCAGCACCGCGAGGCGACGGCCGTGGAGTACCCCCGGGCCAGCACGCGCGGGAAGAACCAGGTCCGGATCGACGACTTGCCCTCGCGGTCGCCGAGCGCCCTGCGCGCCTCGTCGGCCTCGGCGAGACTGCACCCGGTGAGCACGGCGATCATCTCGATCACCTGCTCGTGGAAGACCACCACCCCGCAGGTCTGGGAGAGCGTCGGCTCGAGGTCGGGATGCAGGTACTCCGGCTCCGACCACCCCTGCCGGGCCCGGAGGAACGGGTTGACCATGTCGCTCTTGACCGGCCCGGGCCGGAACAGCGAGATGTCGATGATGATGTCGTCGAAGGTCTCCGGAGCGAACTTCCCGACGAGCTCGCGCTGCCCGGGCGACTCGATCTGGAAGCAGCCCAGGGTCTTCGCGGCCTGGATCATCGCGAACGTCGCCGGGTCGTCTCGAGGTGCCTGGTCCTCGTCGTCGATGTCGATCTCGACGCCGTCGACCCGCTTGACCTCGTCGATCGCGTGCGCCATCGCCGACTGCATCCTGATCCCCAGCACGTCGAGCTTGAGCAGGCCGAGGTCCTCGACGTCGTCCTTGTCGAACTGGCTCATCGGGAAACCGAGGTAGCTGGCCTCGACCGGGGTGCGGTCGAGCAGGGTGGCATCGGACAGCAGGACCCCGCACGGGTGCACGGCGATGTGGCGCGGGAGACCGTCGAGCCGCTCGACGAGCGAGAACAGCACGTCGAGGCGCTCCTCCCCCAGACCGGAGGCGCGCAGCTCCGGCAGCTCACGCAGCGCGGTACGGGCGTCCCTGGCCCGGATGTGCGGGAACGCCTTGGCGATGGAGTCGATCTCGCCCGGCGGCATGCCGAGCGCGGCGCCGACGTCGCGGATGGCGTGTCGGACCCGGTAGGTGTCCATCATCGACACGCAGGCGCAGCGGTCCCCGGAGTACCGGTCGAGGATGCGCTCGTAGACCTCGGTGCGCCGGGCCGACTCGACGTCGATGTCGATGTCGGGCAGCGCCTGCCGCAGCGGGGACAAGAACCGCTCCATCACCAGGCCGTAGCGGATCGGGTCGACACCGGAGATGCCGAGGAGGTAGTTGACGACGCTTCCCGCGCCCGACCCGCGCGCGGCCGCACGGACTCCCATCTCGCGGACCAGGTCGACGACGTCGGCGACGGTGAGGAAGTACGACGAGTAGCCGAGCCGGCCGATCACGCCGAGCTCGTCGGCGAGCCGGCGAGCGGCGATCGCGTGCTGGTCGGGGCGGTAACGTCGGCCGATCGCCGCTTCGCACCGCTCGCGGAGCACGGCGTCGCCGAGCGAGGAGTCCGCCGCAGCGCGCTCGCCGGGGCCCATCCGTCCCGCACCGACGATGTCGAGCTCGGGGAGGTGCACCTCGCCGAGGCCCAGGTCGGCGCGGGGGTCGACCGCGCACCGGTCGGCGACCGACCGGGTACTGGCGAGCATCCGGTCGGCCGCTCGCTCCCCGAGCCCCGCGAAGCGGCAGATCTCGTCGGCGATGTCGGCCATCTCCTTGCCGGACTTCATGAAGCCCTCGGCGTTCTCCCGGTCGAGATGGCGGACGTCGAGGGGGACGAGCCGGCGCACCGAGTCGAGGATGTCGACCGTGGGGGCGTCGGCGCGGCCGGCGTACCGGACGGCGTTGGTGAGCACCACCTCGTAGCCGGCTGCCGTGGCCACCCCCGCCATCCGGGCGGCGTGCGCGCTCGACCCGGGACCGTGCCCGGCCACCCGGTGCGACACCACCTCGACCACCAGACCGGTCGGGTCGACGGCCTCGCGCCAGCGGCGGAGCACCGCACCGGCGAGGTCGTCGCGGCGCAGGGCGGCCGCCTCGCCGAGCTCGGAGGACGGCCCGAGCAGCACGACCAGGTCGTGACCCGACCCGAGGCCGGCGCAGTGCTCGCCGACCAGGTCGAGCGTGGTGACCGGGACCCCGCGCTCGCCGCGCAGGTGCGTCGCGGAGACGAGCCGGCACAGCGCGGCCCACCCGGCCTTGCTGCCGGCGAGCACCGTCACCCGGGGCAGCACGCCGCCGGCCGGGTCGCGGTAGCTGCCTCCTCGGGCCGGTGCGACGCGCGACGGACCCGGCCGGGCAGGAGAAGGCCGCCGCGTCAGCCCGGACGGCTCGACGGCGAGGTCGACACCCAGGATCGGCCGGATGCCGCCGCGCATGCACGCCTTCACGAACCGCACCGCGCCGTAGACGCCGTCACGGTCGGTCAGCGCCAGCGTGTCCATCTCGGCCTCGGCCGCCCGCTCGACGAGCCGGTGCGGATGCGACGCGCCGTACTTGAGCGAGTAGCCGGAGGCGACGTGCAGGTGGACGAAGGGATCCATGAGCGGCAGTCAGTCGACGCAGCAGACGAGACGCCACTGCCCGAGGGCCCAGTCGAAGGACACGTCGAACACCCCGGCACCGGTACGCGGGCGCGTCGCCTCGACGCGCCAGACCTCCTTCTCGCCCAGCAGGTCGGCACCACGGTCAGGCCCGCTCGCCGCCGCGGGCCTCGGCGCCTCGGCTCCACCGACCTCCCCGAAGAGCACACCGACGCCGGGCTGCTCCCACCAGGCACCGGTCTCGACCCAGTGCGCAATGATGTCCCGGACGACCCAGAGCCGGTCCCTCCAGAGGAATTGAGCCGGTGCTTCCTGGCCCGACACGAGACCGCGGCGCACGTCGATGACCTCGTCATATCTGCGCACGGGACCCTCCTCCACCAGCCTGTTCGAACATGTGTTCGAACAGTACACCCTCCTTCGGACACTCGCGTCAATCCGCCGGAAGGGACGATCCGATCGCGTGGATAGGCTCCGTCCATGACCACGCAGCAGTCCCCCGACGCTCCCGGACACCCCTCCATCGCCAGGGTCGCCGAGCGCCTGCACAGCCTCGGTGCCGCCGGCTCGGTCCGCCTGCTCCCCGACTCGGCCAGGACCGCCGCGCAGGCTGCCGAGGGACTCGGCTGCGAGGTCGGTGCCATCGCCAACTCGCTCGTCTTCGACGGCGACGGCGCGCCGGTTCTCATCCTCACCTCCGGCGCCCACCGGGTCGACACCGACCGGGTCGCCGACCGGATCGGTGTCTCGCGGCTGCGGCGGGCTCAGCCCGACTTCGTCCGGACTCACACGGGCCAGGTGATCGGTGGCGTCGCGCCCCTCGGGCACCCAGTCCCGATCCCGACCTACCTCGACCGTGCGCTCGCGGCGTACCCCACCATCTGGGCCGCCGCAGGGCACTCCCACGCGGTCTTCGACACGACGTACGACGAGCTGCTGCGGCTGACCGGCGCGATCGAGATCGACGTCGAGTGACGCGCCGGGGGGCCGGCCGCCCCGGATGCCGGGCGCGCCGGATGCCGGGCGCCTCGCGCGGGCGCCCTGCAACCGACGGGCAGGCTTGCTGCGTCTGACACCATTGAGCCGACA
>JAWWPH010000406.1:0-4877 GCA_033850875.1 Nocardioidaceae bacterium
AGGGCCTCAATTACGTCAAGCTCGACGGCGAGGTGGGCATCATCGGCAACGGAGCCGGGCTGGTCATGTCGACCCTCGATGTGGTCGCGTACGCCGGAGAGACGCACGGCGGGGTCAAGCCGGCGAACTTCCTGGACATCGGCGGCGGTGCCTCTGCGCAGGTGATGGCCGATGGTCTCGACATCATCTTGGGCGACGACCAGGTCAGGAGTGTCTTCGTCAACGTCTTCGGCGGGATCACGGCCTGCGACGAAGTGGCGAACGGTATCGTCGACGCGCTCGGCATCCTCGGTGACGCGGCGACGAAGCCGCTGGTCGTCCGGCTCGACGGCAACAACGTCGTCGAGGGCCGGCGCATCCTCACCGAGGCGCAGCACCCGCTCGTGACCATGGTCGACACGATGGACGGCGCGGCCGACCGGGCCGCGGAGCTGGCCTCCGCCGGCGGCCCGGCCCAGGGGAGGAACTGAGTATGGCGATCTTCTTGACCGACGCCAGCCGCGTCATCGTGCAGGGGATGACCGGCTCCGAGGGGTCCAAGCACACGCGCCGGATGCTGGCCTCGGGCACGGCCATCGTGGGTGGGGTCACGCCCGGCAAGGGTGGGCAGAGTGTCGACTTCGACGGGACGGCTGTGCCTGTCTTCAGCTCCGTCGGCGAGGCGGTCGACGCCACCGCCGCCGACGTCTCGGTGGTGTTCGTGCCACCCCGCTTCACGAAGGCCGCGGTCGTCGAGTCCGTCGACGCCGGCGTCGCGCTCATCGTGGTGATCACCGAAGGCGTCCCCGTGAAGGACACGGCGGAGTTCTTCTCGTACGCACAGTCCAAGGGCGGCTCGCGCATCGTCGGGCCGAACTGTCCCGGACTGATCAGCCCGGGGAAGTCCAACGCCGGGATCATCCCCGCCGACATCACCTCGGCGGGACGCGTGGGGCTGGTGTCCAAGTCGGGGACACTGACGTACCAGATGATGTACGAGCTGCGCGACTTCGGGTTCTCGTCGGCCGTGGGTATCGGTGGCGACCCGATCGTCGGCACCACGCACATCGATGCCCTACAGGCGTTCCAGGACGACCCGGAAACCGACGCGATCGTGATGATCGGCGAGATCGGCGGGGACGCGGAGGAGCGGGCGGCGGCATACGTCGTCGAGCACATCACGAAGCCGGTCATCGGGTACGTGGCCGGCTTCACCGCCCCGGAAGGCAAGACGATGGGACACGCGGGCGCGATCGTGTCGGGATCGTCGGGTACCGCCCAGGGAAAGAAGGAGGCGCTCGAGGCGGCCGGGGTCCAGGTGGGCCGGACCCCCAGCGCGACGGCCCAGCTGATGCGGGACGTGCTGAGCTCGTCCTGACCGATGCCACCCTGCCGGGCCTGGCACCGCCGGGCTGCAGCCAGGGGGTCTAGAGCTGCGCGAGCCGCTGCGTGGCGCGTTCCGCCAGGGCGGCGAAACCTGCCGGGTCGACGTCGTACGCGCTGCTCGGCGTGAAGGTCACCTCGGCGACGTGGGTACCGACCCGAACGACGGCGACGCGGAACTCCAGCGTCGTGGTCGAGGAGGTCTGCAGCCCTATCCGCCACACATAGCCCCCACCTGGCCCGGAGGTGAGCTGGGCCGTGTCGCTCACGCCGAGGGTCAGCTGCCGGTTGGAGCAGCCGGCCACGGATGCGGCGACCGCGCTGACGAATGCGTCGGCTTGCTTCGGCGACGTGAAGGTCCCGAGCGTCTCGGTCATGCCGAAGGTGTCGGGTAGCTGCTGCGCCGCCGGTATGACGTAGCTGCGTGCCTGGACCGAGTCCGCGCCGGCACCGGCGAAGTCCGCGCGGTCGCACTCGGTGGCCGAGGGATTGGACGACGTCGCGGCGGGGCGGGTCGCCACCCACGGCGAGCTCAGGCCGTCGAACAGGGGCAGGTCCACCGTCGAGAGGAAGCCCGGCGCGACGGGATCCGGAGGCGGCGCGGTGTCAACCGTCCGGTAGGGCTGAGCCGCGCACGCGCCACCGGCATGGTGGCAGACCTTGTCGACCGACAAGCCCAGCAACCGGACCAGCGGGGCCGTCCTGACCGGCAGCAGATGGGGCTCGTCGACCACCCAGGTCGTGACGGCCGTCCCGGTCCGGCCGATGGCGACCCGTTCGGTGCGGACTGCGGCGTCGCCCGCGTACTGAAGGGTGACGAGCTCTGCAGCGTCACCGACGCCTCGTACGCTCTTCGTGGTCACCACGCGGTGCGAGCCGGCCGAGCACGTCCCGAACTGCGTCAGCTGCGCCTCGTACGCCCTGCGCGCCGAGCGGGCCGTTCCGGCCACCTGCAGACCCTGGTGCGCGGTGATCCCGATGCGGCCGGCCGTGAAGGTCCGGGTCCAGTAGTGGACGGCCGTGGCGGAGGTCGGGACGGCGTCGAGGCACTCGTCCAGGGGTCGGGCGGTGCCGAAGTCGGCGGAGGTGGAGTCCAGCGACCACGTGGTGGACGCAACGAGGCGGTTCACCTGCGGAACCCTGGCGAGGTCGGTGCGCCGTACCCGCGGCGGAGGCGGAGCCGATGGCGCGGACGACGTAGCCGTGGTGGCGGAGGAGGTCGGTGGGCTCGCGACAGGCGCCTTGGAAGGCGAGTCGGGGCGGCGGGCGGCGTTGATGCTTCCCGCGGTGACGGCCGCCACCAGTACGACGACGCCGGCGACGAGCAGCCAGGACTCCCGGCGTCGGCGGTCGCCCCGGGCCTTCAGCCGGCCCGCCGCGTCGACATGCTCGACAGGCTGCGAAGTGCCGAGGCCGGCGAGAGCCGTCGGCAGCTGCTCCGGCTCGACCCCGGCTGTTCGAAGCGCCGCCACCGAACGCGCGAGTGAGCCGGCGGCCTGACCGTCCCCGACTCCCGACTCGCGGGCAGCGGCCGGCACACCCAACCCGGCGAGCTCGTGGGCGATGAGCAGGTGCCGGTCCGGCGTGGGCAGCTCTGCGAGTGCAGCGAGCAGGGGCCGGTGCGCGTCGGGGACGCGCTGTGCACGCGCGTACCAGGGCTCGCTGCTGCGGTTGCGGCGATGCCCGGCGGCCCGGAAGGCGTGGCGGCGTACCCAGGCGTCCGGGTCGCGCTGCGCTGTCCGCCAGTGCTGGGCTGCGGAGACGTACCCGTCGGCCAGCGCGCGCTTCGCCACCTCGGAGTCGCCGCAGAACGCGTAGACCTGCACCCGCAGACGGTCGCGCGACTCGTGGTAGAACGCGGTGAAGGCGTCCCTACCCGACATCGACCGAGCTCCTCCTGGGTAGTTCCGGGCGCCTGACGACGCCGCTGTCAGCTCGACGGTACTGATCGACTCGGCGCCAGACCACCCCGCCGGCGTGCTGCGAGCTCGTCGCCGCCGGCGACGGCGTGTCCAGCGCGATCTGCGCGGACACCTCGGAGACGATGTGACGCAATGACCGATCTGGCGTCTCGTCCCCTTCTGCGCGTCGAGCCGAGCCCCCCCGCACCAGAGCGGCCGAGCCCGCTGCCGTCCGTCGTGGCCGCGCTCGCAGCGGCTGCTGCGGGTCTGGTCGTGTGCCTGGGCTGTGCCGTGGCCGGGTGGTTCTCAGCCGGAGTCGGATCCTTCTCGGGGGCGGTCCGAGCGGGCGCGCTCGCTTGGCTGGTGTCGAACGGCACCGGCCTCCACACGCCTGCGGCCTCCATCACGGCCGTCCCACTCGGTGCGCTGATGGCGGTGGCCTGGCTCGTCTATCGCGGTGGGTGCTGGGCGGGCGCGCGCTCGCCGTCGGCGTCGCTGCGCGATGTGGCCCGGAGTACCGGTGTGCTGGCCGCCGTCTACGGACTGGCTGCCGTCGGCGTTGCGCTGGTGGGCGGTGACTCGGCTGTGGACCCGAGTCTCGCGCGAACGGCGCTGGCGTCGGTCGTCGTCGGGCTCGCCGCGGGCGGCGCCGGCATACTTCGAAGAAGCGGGCTGTCGCCCCGCCTCGTCGCGGGCATCCCCACCGAGGCACGAGCGACGCTGAGGGGTGCCGCTGCTGGGCTCGCGACGATGCTCGGAGCTGGTGCGCTGCTGTTCGCAGGGTCCCTCGTCGCCCACTTCTCGACGGCTGTCAACATCGCCGTGGGCATGCGGGCCGGGGTCGTGGGCGGTGCCCTCGTCGTGCTTGCCGGGGTCTGCCTGGCTCCCAACGCCGTGGTGTACGCCGGCGCCTTCGCCGCCGGCCCGGGATTCGCACTCGGTACCGGCACGGCGGTCGCTCCGGGCGGCGTCCGGCTCGGGCCGCTGCCCGCGTTCCCTTTGCTCGCGGCGGTTCCGCGTGACGTGTCTGCCGCTTGGCTGCAGGCTCTGGTCGCCGTCCCGGTCCTCGCCGGCGTCCTCGCGGGTCTCGTCGTCGCCCGTCGCTCCCCGACGGCCGGATCCGTGCGAGCGGGGCTGTTGGGTGGGCTTGCGGGGGTGCTCGGCGCGGTCGGGTACGCCGTGCTGTGCCAGCTGGCATCTGGTGCGGTCGGCCCGGGCCGGATGCACGACGTCGGCCCTCGCGTTGCGGCGACCCTGGTCGTCTGCGTCGTTGCGGGGCTGCTCGGTGGCTCGGTCGCAGCGACAGGGGCGAGCTGGGTGGGCGGTGCCCGTATCCGCCGCCTGGCGGCTCGTCCCCCGGACGGCTCGTCCGGTTCCGCCGAGGAGTCGGTTTCTCCGGCCGAGGAGTCAGGTACGTCCGCCGAGGAGTCGGCTTCTCCCGCCGAGGAGTCAGAAACGTCCGCCGAGGCGTCGGCTTCTCCCGCCGGGGAGCCGGCTGCTCCCGCCGAGGAGTCAGGTACGTCCGCCGAGGAGTCACGGACGTCCGCTCGAGGGGTCCGCCGGTTCCGCGGCAGCGGGTCGGCTCGCCCTCCGAAGGGTCGGCGGGGGTCAGCA
>JAWWPH010000414.1:0-13970 GCA_033850875.1 Nocardioidaceae bacterium
AGCGCCAGGTCGCATACGACCTCGTGTACGACAGGCGAACCGACGACTACGACCCGCTGCAGAAGCTCCTCGAGATCTTCGCCGGGGTGTCTGCTGCGGACACCAAGCAGACCCGGGCCGCGGAGCTGGCGGCCCTGCCGCTGCCCGAACGGCTCTCTCGGCGGATCATCGACGGCGAGCGGCTCGGCCTCGAGGCCGACCTCGACGAGGCGCTCGAGCGCGGCCGTACGGCGCTGGACGTGATCAACGACGACCTGCTGTCCGGGATGAAGGTGGTCGGCGAGCTCTTCGGGTCCGGCGAGATGCAGCTTCCCTTCGTACTGCAGTCGGCGGAGGTGATGAAGGCCGCGGTGGCGTACCTCGAGCCGCACATGGACAGGAGCGACGACCGCGGCAAGGGCACGATCGTGCTCGCCACCGTCAAGGGCGACGTGCACGACATCGGCAAGAACCTGGTCGACATCATCTTGTCCAACAACGGCTACACCGTCGTCAACCTCGGTATCAAGCAGCCGGTCAGCGCGATCCTCGACGCCGCCCAGGAGCACGACGCCGACGCGATCGGCATGTCCGGGCTGCTGGTCAAGAGCACGGTGGTGATGAAGGACAACCTCGAGGAGCTGAACTCCCGCGGCATGGCCGAGCGGTGGCCGGTCATGCTGGGGGGAGCCGCGCTCACCCGCGCCTACGTCGAGCAGGACCTTGCGTCGCTGTTCGGCGGCGAGGTCCGCTATGCCCGGGACGCCTTCGAAGGCCTGCGCCTGATGGACGCCGTGATGGCAGTCAAGCGCGGTGACCCGGGTGCGGCCCTGCCGTTGCTCCGCGACCGGCGGGTGAAGGGCCCGGTGGCTCCCGCGGAGCCGACGGCACCGGTCGACCTGCCCGCTCGGTCCGACGTGTCCGTGACCAACCCGGTGCCGACCCCGCCGTTCTGGGGCGACCGGATCGTCAAGGGCGTCGCACTCGCCGAGTTCGCCTCCTACCTCGACGAGCGCGCGACCTTCATGGGGCAGTGGGGGCTGAAGTCGTCCCGCGGGGACGGCCCCTCGTACGAGGAGCTGGTCGAGACCGAGGGACGGCCGCGGCTGCGCAGCTGGCTCAACCGGATCCAGACCGACGCGGTCCTCGAGCCGGCCGTCGTGTACGGCTACTGGCCCTGCTACAGCGAGGGCGACGACCTCGTCGTGCTGGACCACCAGACCCGTTCGGGAGAGGTCGCGCGGTTCACCTTCCCCCGCCAGCACCGCGACCGGTACCTGTGCCTGGCCGACTTCTTCCGGCCGAAGGACAGCGGCGAGCTCGACGTGGTCGCGTTCCACCTCGTCACGATGGGCGCGCGCGTCAGCGAGGTCACCGCCGAGCTCTTCGCTGCCAACGCCTACCGCGACTACCTCGAGCTGCACGGGCTTTCGGTACAGCTGACCGAGGCGCTGGCGGAGTACTGGCACGCCCGGGTCCGCGACGAGCTCGGGTTCGCCGGGGAGGATCCCAGTGACATGGGGGCGGTCTTCCGTCAGGGCTATCGCGGCTCCCGCTACTCCTTCGGCTACCCGGCGTGTCCCGACCTCGACGACCGCGCCCAGCTGGTCGCGCTGCTGAAACCGGAGCGGATCGGCGTCTCGTTGAGCGAGGAGCTGCAGCTGCATCCGGAGCAGTCGACCGACGCCCTCGTGGTCCATCATCCCGAGGCGAAGTACTTCAACGCGCGCTGACTGTTGCCGAGTCGTGACCTGCCCGACGGGCGCGTGGCACGCTCCTCGGGGCCGAAAAACGGTAACCATGTCGTGACGAGCCTGTGCTGACATCGGGTCCGTCGCCCCACTAGGGTCGCAGCATCACGTGACCTCGATCACTCGACGGGAGCCATCATGTTGGGGAACAGAAGACAAATCGTCGCGGTAGGCGGGGCGGCGGTGCTGCTGCTGTCCATGGCCGCCTGCGGCTCGAACCGCGACAGCGGCTCCGGTGGGAGCGGTGGGTCGTCGAGCAAGAGCTTCACGTTGGGTACCACCGACACCGTCACCGCCGTCGACCCCGCGGGATCCTACGACCTGGGGTCGTCGACGCTGCAGTACAGCATCTTCCAGAACCTCCTCACGATCCCGGCGGGTGCGACCACGCCCGTGGGCGACGCGGCCCAGAGCTGCAAGTACGGAGACCCCTCGACGCTGACCTGCACACTCAAGCCCGGGCTCAAGTTCTCCAACGGCGACGCGCTGACGTCCGCCGACGTCAAGTACAGCTTCCAGCGCGCCCTCGCGATCGGCGACCCGAACGGCGCCGCGATCTACCTGCTGGGCGACATCGCCGCGACCAACAAGGCGGGCGATGTAACAGGTCTCGCCAAGGGTGCGATCGACACGCCGGACGACTCGACGGTCATCTTCCACCTCAACAAGCCGGACGTGACGTTCCAGTACATCCTCACGTACCCCGGGACGGGTGCCATCGTCGACCAGCAAGTCTTCCCGCCCACCAAGAAGCTCGCCGACGACAAGGTGATCGGGTCCGGTCCCTACAAGCTGAGCCAGTACAAGGCGGGTCAGCAGGCGGTGCTGGAGGCCAACAGCAACTACAGCGGTGACCGGGCCCCCAAGGCGTCCCAGGTGTTCATCTCGTACTTCCAAGACGCCACGGCCTTGAAGCTCGCGGTCCAGAACGGCGACATCGACATCGCGTGGGACACGCTGGGTCCGACCGACATCACGGCCCTCAAGTCCAACAGCGACGTCACGGTGGCCGAGGGAGCCGGCGCCGCGATCAGGTACTGGGTGTGGAACAACAACAGCGGTCCGGGCAAGGAGCTCGCCGTCCGCAAGGCTGCCGCGCAGATCATCGACCGCAACGCGATCGCGAAGAACGCCTACGAGAGCACCGTCACGCCGCTGTACTCGATCGTGCCTCCGGGACTGCCGGGCATGACCGAGTCCTTCAAGACCGCCTTCGGCGCATCGCCCGACGTCGCTGCCGCCAAGAAGACGCTGGCCAGCGCCGGCGTCAAGACGCCGATCACCATCACCATGGGGTACACCCCAACGCACTACGGCCCGAACACCGTCGACGAGGCGACCGAGTTCTCGCGTGAGCTCGAGGGCAGCGGGCTCTTCAAGGTCAAGCTCAAGAGCGTCGAGTGGGACCAGTACCAGACCATCTACAAGCAGGGCGCCTACGACCTGTGGATCCTGGGCTGGTACCCCGACTACCTCGACACCGACGACTACCTGTCGCCGTTCCTGGTCAACGGCGGGTTCTTCGCCAACGGCTACAAGAACCCGCAGGCCAACTCGCTCGTCGCAGCGGAGCAGGGCTCGACGAGCACGGCCACGCGCCTCGCCGACTTCAAGAAGCTCCAGGACATCGCGGCGAAGGATGTCCCCTTCATCCCGAGCTGGGTCGGCAACAACACGGCGGTCTACCGCGCCGGGATCAACGGAGTGAAGGAGACCCTCGACCCGGCGTACATCTTCCGGCTCTGGACGATCTCGAAGTCCTAGCTCCAACCGCATCGGCCGGCCGGGGCGGGGTCCGTGGGACCCTCCCCGGCCGGGGGCCGTGAAGAAAGAGTCGTATGAGCACATCGGCCGGTTCGCTGCCCCGGTTCATCCTCCAGCGGGTGCTCCTGGTCATCCCGCTGATCTGGATCCTGATCACCCTGGTGTTCATCGTGCTGCGCGTCGCGCCCGGGGACCCCATCTCGGCGGCGCTCGGCGGCAAGCTCAACCCGGCCGCTCTCGACCGCGCCCGTCATCAGTTCGGCCTCGACAAGCCACTCCTCGCCCAGTACGGCGACTACCTCTGGTCGATCCTGCACCTGGACTTCGGCAAGAGCTTCACCGACAACCAGTCGATCCTGTCGGTCGTGAAGCAGAACGGCGGGGCGACGCTGTCCCTCACCATCGCCGCCTTCATCGTGGCGCTGGGCGTCGGCATCCCGCTCGGCCTGCTGGCCGGGCGGATGCGGGACACGGCGACCGACGTGGTGATCCGGATCTTCGGCATCGTCACTTACGCCGCTCCGATCTTCTTCGTCGGCCTGCTGATCCAGATCCACATCGCTCCGGCGCTCGGGCTTCCCACCAGCGGCGAGGCCTCCCCGGAGACGCTTTTCATCGTGCCGGAGCGCACCCACATCCTGCTGATCGACGCCTTGCTGAGCGGCGACGTGGCGTCCATCGAGGACGTGCTCAAGCACCTCGTCCTCCCGGCGTTCACCCTGGGCATCTTCATCTGCGGGGTGTTCATCCGGTTGGTCAGGGTCAACATGCTGCAGACGAACCAGAGCGACTACGTCGAGGCCGCGCAGGCCCGGGGAATCTCGCAGGGCAAGGTGACCCGCAACCACGCGTTCCGCAACGCGCTGGTGCCGGTCATCACGATCGTGGGGCTGCAGATCGCTCTCCTGTTGAGTGGGGCCGTGCTGACCGAGACCACGTTCAACTGGCCGGGTGTCGGCTACAAGCTGTTCAGGTACATCTCGGGACGCGACTACGGGGCCGTCCAGGGCCTGGTGACGATGTTCGCTCTGGTCGTGATCCTCGCGAGCCTCCTCGTGGACATCGTCAACGCGCTCATCGACCCGAGGGTGAGGTACTGATGCGCCGACTTCTGGGTCTCGTCCTCGCGCCCTTCTCGAAGACACAAGGAGTCGCCCGCTGGATGCTGGCGGTCGGAGCCGCGCTGACCGGCTTCTTCCTGATATTGGCTGTCTTCGCGCCATGGATCGCTCCCTACGGCTTCGCCCAGTTCTCCAGCAACGGCAAGCAGTTCGCGAAACTCGGCCACCCGAGCTCGGCTCACTGGTTCGGGACGACCGACCTGCAGACCGACGTCTTGTCACGAGTCGTGTGGGGGGCGAGGACGGCGGTCGAGGTGGTCGGCCTGGCCGTCTTCTTCTCTCTGGTCCTGGGCTTGTTCCTCGGCATTGTCTCGGGCTACTTCGGCGGCTGGCTCGACCGCGTCCTGGTGCTGGTGATGGACGCGGTCTTCGCGTTCCCCTCGCTGTTGCTGGCGATCGTCTTTGCGTTCCTGTTCACCAGCCTGATTGGTGACACCTTCCTGTTCCTCACGGGCGGCGTCGTGGCCGCCGCCCTGTCCCTGACGGTGATCTACATCCCGCAGTACTTCCGCGTCGTGCGCAATACCACGATCAGCGCGAAGGAGGCGACCTATGTCGAGGCCGCTCGCGCGCTGGGCGCGACGGACGGCGTGATCATGCGCCGATACCTGTTCGGGAACGTCATCCAGAGCGTCCCTGTCCTGGCGACCCTCAACGCCGCCGACGCGATCGGGACCCTCGCCGCGCTCGGCTTCCTCGGGATCGGGATCCAGCCCACCCAAGCGGGGGAGTGGGGCTTCGACCTCCAGCGTGCCCTCGACGACGCCGGGCTCGGTATCTGGTGGACGTCGCTCTACCCGGGTCTCGCCATCGTGCTGCTCATCACCGGCCTCACCCTGGTCGGCGAGGGCCTCAACGAGACCGTCAACCCGCTGCTCCGCAAGCAGAGACTGGTGCCGGTCGAGATGACCCCACGAGAGCAGGTCGAGCCGTGACCCTGATCGACTCCTCGGCGCCGGCAGCCTGGACCTCCGGTCCGGTCATGGACGTGCGCGACCTCCGGGTGTGGTACGGCACCCCTCGCGGCGCGATCCGGGCCGTCGACGGCGTGACCTTCGCGCTCGAGGGCGGGCAGACGCTGGGCCTGGTCGGCGAGTCCGGCTGCGGGAAGTCCACGCTCGGGCGGGGCCTGATGGGGCTGCTGCCCGAGGGCGCCAAGCGGGACGGGCAGGTGCTCTTCAAGGGCGACGACATCCTGCAGATGAGCGTGCACGACGCACGAGCGATGCGCGGTACGGACCTCGGCATGATCTTCCAGGAGCCGCTCACCCGGCTCAACCCGCTCATGCGCATCTCGCAGCACTTCGAGGAGACGATCAAGCAGCACGAGCCGTCGATGAGCAAGCGCGCCATCCGCGAGCGGGCCATCGAGGTGCTCAATCTGATGGGCATCCCGCCCACGCGGTACCGGTCCTACCCGCACGAGTTCTCCGGTGGAATGCGGCAGCGGCTGATGATCGCGCTCGCGGTCGTGCTGCGACCGGCGTTCGTGGTGGCCGACGAGCCGACCACGGCCCTCGACGTGCTCGTGGAGGCACAGATCATCCGCATCCTCAACGACCTTCGTGCCAACTTCGACACCGCCCTGCTCCTGATCACCCACAACCTGGGCATCGTCGCCGAGGCGTGCGACCGGGTCGCGGTGATGTACGCCGGCCGGATCGTCGAGCAGGGCGACGTGCGCGACGTCTTCGGCAACCCCCAGCACCCGTACACCCGCGAGCTGCTGCGCTCGACGATCAGCCTGAGCACGACCGGTCTGAACTTCATCCCGGGCGCACCGCCGGATCTCATCGAGCCGCCCCCCGCGTGCCGCTTCCACCCCCGGTGCCCCAACGCGATGAAGGTGTGCGCGGACAAGGACCCGGTCGAGACCGTCTCGAGCAGCGGCACCCGAGTGGAGTGCTGGCTGCACGGACCTGCGGAGGCCGTCCCTCCCGGCGGCGACGCGCCGCTCCCACGAGAGGAGATAGGCATTGCCGACGAAGCCTGACGTGTCCGCCGAGACGCCGCCGATCATCGACATCCGCGACCTGTCCGTCCGGTTCGGCCTGGGCGGCAGCACCCTCGCCCGGCTGCTGGGGCGCGAGACCGGCGTCGTCAAGGCCGTCGACGGGCTCAACCTGACGCTGCGCAAGGGCGAGGTGGTCGGCCTCGTGGGGGAGAGCGGGAGCGGCAAGTCGACACTGGGTCGCGCGCTGCTCGGGCTCGTACCCGCTGCCAACGGCTCGATCGTGTTCGACGGCGACGACATCGCCGGCTACTCCAAACGTCAGCTGCGCGAGCACCGTCGACACGCGCAGATGGTCTTCCAGGACCCCAACGCCGCCCTGAACCCCGCCATGACGGTGGAGCAGGGGGTCGGCGACGCCCTGCGGATCCACGGCGTCAAGTCGCCGACGGAGCGGCGCGAGCGTGTCGTCGACGCGCTCGAGCGGGTGGGCCTGTCGCCGGTCGAGCTCTTCTTGCCGAAGTACCCGCGCGATTTGTCCGGCGGGCAGAAGCAGCGGGTGGTGATCGCCCGGGCGATCATCATGGGTCCGCGGCTGCTGGTCGCCGACGAACCCATCTCGATGCTGGACATGAGCGTCCGGGCGAAGATCCTGCAGCTGATGCTCGACCTCAAGGCCTCGCTGGACCTCACGTACGTGTACATCACGCACGACCTGGCCAGCGCGAAGTTCTTCTGCGACCGCGTCGCGATCATGTACCTCGGCCGGATCGTCGAGATCGGGGACACCGACGCGATCTTCGCCGACCCCAAACACCCGTACACCAAGGCGCTGCTGGCGGCGATCCCCGACCCCGACCCCAGTCGTACGCTCCCACGCGAGCTGCTCAAGGGGGAGATCCCGGACGCGGCGCGGCCGCCGAGGGGATGCGCGTTCCATCCGCGCTGCCCCGCGGCGTTCGAGGTGTGCGGCTGGGAGGCCCGTGACCTCGTGGCGGCGCTGGAGAACCACTGGCTCAAGACGGCGGCGGCGACCTACGACATCGAGCGCGCGAAGATCGCCAACCTGGATGCCCTGGCCGCACAAGATGCCGGTCCCGCGGTCCTGAAGCCGTCCGGCCAGGGCAGCTCCGACGATCTCCGCCGGCTGCTGGACGAGGTGCGGACCGACCCTGCGAACGCCACCTTCTGGAGCGGTGTGAGCGAGGTACGCGACACCACCGAAGGCGTCGAGGTCGAGTTCAGGGACGGAAGCGACCCCCGGCTGCGTCGCAGTGGAGACGTCGAGGTTGCCTGCCACCTCTACTGAGTCAGCGGCTCCTGAGGCACCGGCAGCGGCGGCGGTGTTCCGCCGAAGGCCGGACACAGCGCCTGGTGGTCGCACCAGCCGCACAGCGCCGACGGGTTGGGGCGCCACTCGCCGGTTGAGTGTGCCCGCTGGATGGCCTTCCAGAGCGCCTCGAGCTTGCGCTCGGTGGCGAGCAGGTCGCGCTCCTCCGGCTCGTAGCGGAGCATCTCGCCGTTTCCGAGATAGACCAGCTGGAGCATCCGGGGGATGACCCCGCGCGTTCGCCACACGACGAGCGCGTAGAACTTCATCTGGAACAGCGCCTTGGCCTCGAAGTAGACCGACGGCGAGCGCCCCGTCTTGTAGTCGACGATGCGCAGCTCTCCGGAGGGCGCGACGTCGACGCGGTCGATGTACCCGTGCAGGGTGAGACCGGAGTCGAGCCGGGTGGCGACGTGCGCCTCGCGCTCGGCCGGCTCGAGCCGCTGGGGGTCCTCGAGGAGGAAGTAGCGGCCCAGCAGGTCTCGGCACTGGTCGAGCCAGGTCGCGAGGTCGGTGGTGTCGGCACCGAACATCTCGGCGAGCTCGGGCTCGTCGCGCAGCAGGTCGTCCCATACGGGGCCAAGCAGTGAGTTGGCACGGGCGTGCGTACGGTCGGCCGCCGGCAGGTCGAACAGGCCCTCGAGCACCTTGTGCACGACCGAGCCGCGCACGGCGTCGACGCTCGGTGTCTCGGGCAGTCGGTCGATGACGCGGAACCGGTACAGCAGTGGGCAGGACATGAAGTCGCTGGCCCGGCTCGGCGACAGCGAGTTGGTGCGGGTCAGCCCGGCGAAGGGGTCGTCGGCGTCGGGGACGGCACCGGCGAGCGGACCGGCGAGTGCCGCGGCCGGAACCGGCTCGTCGACGCGCGGGGTCAGCTCTGTGGTCATGTCGCCAAGGCTAGGACAGCCCACCGACAGATTCGGGCGTGTCGGCGTCCGCCACGCGCCGAGACGTCGATCCACGGCCGACGCGCCGACAGAACTGGGCCTCGTGTGACGTCTCGCGGGAGGGGGGAGGTGAGGGACGCGGCGGGGGGTTCCGAGGGTCGTCGGTTTGGTAGGAAGTAACGGTGTAAGACAAACTGCTGCAATGGCCGACCCGCGCGCGAACGACCTCGAGCTGCCTCCGACACCCCCCGAGCGGAGCTCCCTGACCCCGTCGGGCGTGGCCGCGTCGGTGTCGCCGGGCGTCCGGATCGCGTCGGAGTGGACGTGGCGGCTCGGCATCGTGGCGATCGGCATCTATCTGCTGAGCCGGGTCTTCGCGGAGTTCGCCGACATCTTCATCCCGGTGATGATCGCGCTGCTGCTCACCGCCGTCCTCTACCCCGCCGTGATCATCCTCGCCAGCGTGATGCCCCGCGGCCTCGCCTCGTTCATCGCGCTGATCGGCACGCTGCTCGTCGTGGTGGCCCTGTTCGCGCTCGTCGGGCAGCAGACGGTGAACGGGTTCCCCGAGCTGCGCGACCAGGCCGTCCAGGGCCTCACCAAGGTGGAGGACTGGCTGGCCACCAGTCCTCTCCACCTGTCGTCGGCGAAGCTGTCGACCTACGTGAACCAGGCCGGGAACGCCGCCTCCAACAACAAGTCGACGATTGTCACCGGAGCCCTCGGGGTGGCGTCGACCGCCAGCCACCTGGCCGAGGGTTTCTTCATCACGATGTTCTCCACGTTCTTCTTCCTCTTCTCGGGCCAGCGCATCTGGGCCTGGCTGCTGCGCATGCTCCCGAGAGCCGCGCGCAGTCCCCTCGACGACGCGGCCCGGTCCGGGTGGGTGACGCTGACGCACTACGTGCGGGCGACCCTGATCGTGGCGTTCGTCGACGGGGTCGGCATCGGCGCGGGCGCCGCCCTGCTCGGGGTGCCGCTCGCCCTGCCACTGGGCGTGATCGTGTTCCTGGGCGCCTTCGTTCCCGTGGTCGGTGCCGTGCTCACCGGGCTGCTCGCCGTGCTGGTGGCGCTCGTCGCCAACGGTCCGTTCATCGCCTTGGCGGTGCTCGGCGTGGTGATCGCCGTCAACCAGCTCGAGGCGCACGTGATGCAGCCCTTCCTGCTGGGCCGGGCGGTCTCCGTACACCCGCTCGCGGTCATCTTGGCCATCGCGACGGGTGCGTCGCTCGCCGGGATCGTCGGTGCGCTGTTCGCGGTGCCGGTGGCCGCGGTGGCGAACACGATGATCTCGTCGTTGGCCGGGGGACCGGACGAGGACCCTGGTGAGGCGGTCGCCCGCGACGACGCGCCGCTCGCGCCGGACGAGCCCGAGGAGACAGACGTCGACGACATCCCCGACCCGCAGGAACCCGTGCTCACGTCCGATCCCGAGCCGACGCCCTCGTAGCACCGGGAAATCCCGTCGACCGGCTAGCGTTGAGGGATGAGCGCGCCGGCGAACCGTCCCGACAAGGGCCGCCGCGCTGTCCCGCGTGGGACGTTCGTGCTCGGCACGGTCTCCGGCATCGACGTCACGGTGGCCAGCTCCTGGTTCCTCATCGTCGGGCTGCTCGCGGTGCTGTTCGCTCCGCGGTTCCAGCTGAGGGTGCCGGGGCTCGGCGCCGGCGCCTACCTCGCCGCAGGCGTCCTCATCGTCTTGTTCTACGGGTCCGTCCTCCTCCACGAGATCGCGCATGCCCTCGCCGCCCGCGCGTTCGACATGCCGGTGACGTCGATCAACCTGCACTTCCTGGGGGGCGCCACCCAGATCGAGGGCGAGGCGTCCACGCCCTGGCGTGAGTTCACGATCGCCGTCGTCGGCCCTCTGACGTCGCTGGCCATCGCCGGTGTCGGCTTCCTGGTGCTGTTGCCCCTCGACGGCGGCGTGATCGGGTACACGGTCGCCTACCTGGCCGGTGCGAACCTGGTCGTCGGCGTGCTCAACCTCGTCCCGGGGCTCCCGCTGGACGGCGGCCGGGTGCTGCAGGCAGCGGTCTGGGCCGTCACCCGTCGCCGCTCGCTCGGCGTGATCGCCGGCGCCTGGGGTGGCAGGCTGGCCGCCGTCGCGGCGATGGCGTACCCCGTCCTGCTCGTCGCTCTGGGTCGGTCGCCGCAGGTCATCGACTACCTGTTCGCGTTCATGGTGGGGTCCTTCCTCTGGGCCGGAGCGACCTCCGCGCTCACGATGTCGAAGGTCCGCGAGCGGCTGCCGACCATCCAGGCCCGAGGGCTGGCGCGCCCGGCCATCGGTGTACCGGCCGACCTGCCGCTCTCGGAGGCGATCCGTCGCGCGCAGGAGGCGCACGCGGGATCGGTCGTCGTGGTGTCCAGCGACGGCCGGCCGGCCGGCATCGTCAACGAGCTGGCCGTCGCCTCCACCCCCAGCGAGCGCCGCCCCTGGCTGCCGGTCGGTGACGTCGCGCGCCGGATCGAGGACGGCCTGATGATCCCGGCCGACCTCGCGGGTGAGCCGCTGCTCACCGCGATGAACCGCACGCCCGCCACGGAGTACGTGCTCCTCGAGGCGGACGGATCCGTCTTCGGCGTCCTCGTCACCAAGGACGTCGACGCCGCGTTCCGCGTCGGCTGAGCTCGCCGGCGGCACCCACCGCATAGGGTGAGCGACGATGCCGACACCGACTGTGGAGCCGACACCGGCGAGCGACCCGGCCTGGTCCGGCGTGCGTCGGGGACTGTTGCGGGCGGGGGAGCGGGTCCGGCTCACCGACCCCAAGGGCCGAAAGCACAGTGTGCTGCTCGACGCGGGCAAGACCTTTTTCACCCACAAGGGTGCGATCGAGCACGACGCGCTGATCGGCGGCCCCGACGGGACGGTCGTGACCTCCTCGGGAGGCGTCGACTACCTGGTGCTGCGGCCGCTGCTCGCCGACGTGGTGGTCTCGATGCCCAGGGGAGCGGCCGTCGTGTACCCGAAGGACGCCGCCCAGATCGTCACGATGGCCGACATCTTCCCCGGCGCCCGGGTCGTCGAGGCGGGAGTGGGCTCGGGAGCGCTCACCTGCAGCCTGCTGCGAGCGGTCGGGACGCAGGGCGTGGTCTCGTCGTACGAGCGCCGCGACGACTTCGCCGAGGTCGCGCGCAGTAACGTCGCTGCCTTCTTCGGCGGTGCCCACCCGGCCTGGAACCTGACGGTGGGTGACCTTGCCGACGCCATGGCAGAGCGCGACGTCGACCGTGTCGTCCTCGACATGCTGGCGCCGTGGGAGTGCGTCCCCGTGGTCGCTGACGCGCTGGCCGCCGGCGGTCTGGTCTGCGCGTACGTCGCCACCACCCCCCAGCTCAGCAGGTACGTCGAGACGCTTCGCTCTCACGGCGGCTTCACCGAGCCGGACTCGTGGGAGTCGCTGGTCCGTGGCTGGCATGTCGAGGGTCTCGCGGTGCGCCCGCAGCACCGGATGAACGGGCATACCGGCTTCCTCGTGACCGCCCGACGACTCGCCGCCGGTGTCACGGCACCTCGCAGGACCAGGCGACCGTCACCGGGCGCCTACGGGCCGGACTACACCGGTCCGCGTCGAGACGATCAGCCCGAGACTGATATCGACACGTGACATAACGACAGTGACAACCGGCCCTCCACAGGTAGGGTCGAAGATGTAGTCCTCCAGGGGAGGTGGTTGTGGTGCCCGCACAAGACGACAGATCCGGTCGGCGCGCGATGGCGGCCGACGAGCTCCGAAGCCAGGTCGGCTACCTCGAGGCAGAGGTCGCAGAGCTGCGCCGGCGGCTCCTCGACTCGCCGCAGGCGACCCGGTTCCTGGAGCAGCGCCTCGCCGACGTGCAGTCCTCCGTCGCGTCCCTGACCGCGCAGAACGAGCGCCTGGTGTCGACGCTGCGCGAGGCCCGCGACCAGATCATGACCCTCAAGGAGGAGGTCGACCGGCTCGCCCAGCCGCCGACCGGTTTCGGAACCTACCTCGCGACCAACGACGACGGGACCGTCGACGTCTTCACCGGCGGCCGCAAGCTGCGGGTCAACGTCAGCCCCAACGTCGACTCCGAGGAGCTGGAGCGCGGCCAGGAGGTCATGCTCAACGAGGCGCTCAACGTCGTCGCCGCCCTCGAGTTCGAAGAGGTCGGCGAGGTCGTGATGCTGAAGGAGATCCTGGCTGACCGCGACCGGGCCCTGGTGATCGCGAACGCCGACGAGGAGCGTGTCGTGCGGATCGCGGCACCGCTTCGCGGCGCGACGCTGCGCGCCGGCGACTCTGTCCTGCTCGACACCCGCTCCAACTACATCTACGAGCGCATCCCGAAGACCGAGGTCGAGGAGCTTGTCCTCGAAGAGGTGCCGGACATCGACTACGCCAACATCGGCGGGCTGATGCGCCAGATCGAGCAGATCCGCGACGCCATCGAGCTGCCGTACCTGCACCCCGAGCTCTTCCAGGAGCACGAGCTCAAGCCGCCGAAGGGCGTGCTGCTCTACGGCCCGCCCGGCTGTGGGAAGACGCTGATCGCGAAGGCCGTCGCGAACTCGCTGGCGAAGAAGGTCGCCGACAAGACCGGTGCCGAGGGCAAGTCGTTCTTCTTGAACATCAAGGGACCCGAGCTGCTCAACAAGTACGTGGGGGAGACCGAGCGGCACATCCGGCTCGTCTTCCAGCGCGCCCGCGAGAAGGCCAGTGAGGGGACGCCCGTCATCGTCTTCTTCGACGAGATGGACTCGCTCTTCCGGACCCGCGGGTCGGGCGTCTCGTCCGATGTCGAGAACACCATCGTGCCCCAGCTGCTCAGCGAGATCGACGGCGTCGAGGGGCTCGAGAACGTCATCGTGATCGGTGCGTCGAACCGCGAGGACATGATCGACCCCGCGATCCTGCGACCCGGGCGCCTCGACGTGAAGATCAAGATCGAGCGCCCGGACGCGGAGTCCGCCCGTGACATCTTCTCCAAGTACCTCACCTCGACGCTGCCGCTGCACAGCGACGACCTCGTCGAGTTCGGCAACAACCGCCAGGAGTGCGTGGCAGGGATGATCCAGCGCACGGTCGAGCGGATGTACACCGAGTCGGAGGAGAACCGCTTCCTCGAGGTCACCTACGCCAACGGCGACAAGGAGGTCCTGTACTTCAAGGACTTCAACTCCGGCGCGATGATCCAGAACATCGTCGACCGCGC
>JAWWPH010000510.1:0-3824 GCA_033850875.1 Nocardioidaceae bacterium
GCGAGCGGCTCGACGACACCATCGCCTCCTGGCGTTCGTGGTCCGAGCTGCACCAGACGTACGACGGGCCGTGGCGGGATCTGGTCCACCACAGCGGGCGGGTGCTGCAGGGACTGTCGTACCAGCCAAGCGGTGCAGTCGTCGCGGCGGCGACGACGTCGCTGCCGGAGGGCGTCGGGGGTGAGCGCAACTGGGACTACCGCTACTCCTGGGTACGCGACTCGAGCTTCACCATGGACGCACTGTGGGTCGCGGCCTGCCCGGACGAGGCCGGCGACTTCTTCGCGTTCATGACCACCGCCGCGGCGTCCGCCATCGGCCCGGGACAGGGGCTGCAGATCATGTTCGGCGTCGGTGGAGAGCACGACCTCAGCGAACGAGAGCTCCCGCATCTCCCGGGGTGGAGGGACAGCCGCCCGGTGCGGGTCGGCAACGGCGCCTGGAGCCAGACCCAGATCGACGTCTACGGCGAACTTCTGGGCGCCGCTCATCGACTCGCCGACCAACTGTCCGGCATCGACGACGACACCAAGCGGTTCCTCGCCGCGTGTGCCGACGCGGCGGCCGCGCAGTGGGTCGAAAAGGACCAGGGGATCTGGGAGGTCCGCGGCGACCCGCAGCACTTCCTTTACTCGAAGGTCATGTGCTGGGTGGCGCTCGACCGTGCCATCGCGCTGGCCGACATCATCGGTGCGGGACACCGCGTCGACACGTGGACACGCAGCCGCGAGGAAATCCACGACAGGGTTGTCCGCGACGGCTGGAACGAGGAGGCAGGCGCCTTCACCCAGTACATCGGCTCGACGGCCCTCGACGCCTCCAACCTGATGATGGCCGTCGTCGGGTTCCTGCCCGCCGACGATCCGCGCATGCTGGCCACGATCGACGCGACCGCACGACGGCTGACGGACCACCGTGGACTCGTGTACCGGTACCGGACCGCGGACGGAGTGGACGGCCTGGCCGGTGAGGAGGGGACTTTCCTGCTGTGCACCTTCTGGCTCGCTCAGGCGCTGGCAATGTCCGGGCAGGTCGAGCGCGCCCGGGCCGTCTTCGAGAGCGCGCTGGTCTTCGTCAACGACGTCGGCCTGCTGGCCGAGGAAGTCGACACCGACACCGGTGAGCTGCTCGGCAACTTCCCCCAGGCCTTCAGCCACATCGGCCTCGTCAACGCCGCGTGGGCCATCACCCAGGCAGAGCAACGTGCCGAATCCACGAGAGCGCCCAAGGCGGATGACCACGACCACTGAGCAGACACTGCGGTTCACCAGCCGGCCGCTCCGGCAGCACCGCGTCCAGCCACCACGACGGCCACCGCGCTCCCGGTTTGCAGGGCGGTCAGGCGGCGGGTGCTGATTCCCGGTGCGCTGCGTGGGCTAGCCTGCGGCGATGGCCCTGACGTGGGCGAAGGTCTTGGCGTGGCGGTTGCGGCGGCAGCTGCTCGATCCTCGCGGACCCGGGTCGGTCGCGGACGTCGTCGAGCGGCTCGGGGCGGTACCCGCCTGGCCGGACGCCGCCGCCGAGCTGGCGGTCGGGGCACGGCGCACCGGCGCGACGTCCGGCGACGTGACCAAGGCCCTGGCAGCGGGGAAGGTCGTCAAGGTCTACGCGTTCCGGGGGGCGACACACCTGATGGCGCCAGGAGCCGCGGGTTCGTATCTGGCCGTGCGGGGCTCGAGCCGGATGTGGGAGCTGCCGAGCTGGGAGAGCTACTACGGGCTGGCTCCGGCGGACTGGCCGCCCTTGCGGGAGTACGTCCGGCGGGCACTCGACGAGGGCCCACTCACCAGAACGGAGCTCGCGGAGGCGTTCGGCCGCAGCAGCCGTTACCGGCACCTGCGCACCGTCGTCGCCGAAGGCAACGACACGCTGCTCAAACCGCTGACCTGGCAAGGTGACATGGGACTCGGGCCCGGCCGAGACGGCGAGGCAACGTTCCTGCGGCTCGACCGCGTCCCCGGATGGGCCGGCATCCCCGATCCCGACGAGGCCGGGCCAACGGTGATCGTCGCCTACCTCCGCACCTACGGGCCGGCGGCCGCGGACCAGGTTCACGACTGGGTCGGGAAGGGGCTCGGGGCGAAGCGACGGGCCGTCACGCGCTGGCTGGACCAGCTCGACGACCGATGCGAGCACATCACGGTCGACGGCGACCGCGTCCTGATGCTGCGCGACGACGTCGACGATCTATCCGCGACGTCGGTCTCCAGCGCCGTTCGGCTGTTGCCCGGCCGCGACCCGTGGGTCATGGCTCCCGGCACGTCCGACGTTCGCGTCGTACCTCCCGCTCACCGCGAGGCCGTGAGTCGGTCTGCCAATCTCGTGGTCTACCGCGGAGTCGTGGCAGGTACGTGGACCCTGCGCCACGAACGCCTGCACATCGCCTGGTTCGAGGAGTCAGGCCGGGTGCCGCGCGCAGCGCTGGACGAGGAGGCGGCGGTGCTCGCGACGCTCCTCGGCCGCCCGCTCGAGGCGAGGGTGGACGCCTGACCCGACTTCTTCCTGGGCGACGTCTTCTCGATGCAAGTGTCCCGAAGCCGGGTGTACCTGCTGACCGCCTCCACGCACCCCCGCTCCCAGGTACGTGACGACAACGGGCGCCGGCTGCACTACCAGCAGCAGGTGCTGACCACGGTACGACGCAGCGCCCTGGGGCTGTAAGGCTCGCCGCAGCGCTCCGTACTGATCCGGGGTCGCCGAGCGGGCGCAAATGCTCGGCCGAGCGGGCGCAAATGCTCGGCCGAGCGGGCACAAATGCCCGGCCGGAGAAGCCAGTTCGAGCGGGCAGAGATGTCCGACAGGATGCCGCCCGCCGACGTCCGGGAAGACTCGGGAGTCGGGCGCCTGATCAACGACACCTCTGCGCCCGCTCGACATTCCCGCCCGCTCGACTCGACATTCCCGCCCACTCGGCACGACATTCCCGCCCGCTCGACGCGACATTCCCGCCCACTCGGCACACATTCCCGCCGGAACCCGTCTGGAAGACGTCGATCGGAAACCCGCCGTCGCAGGTCCACATCCGCCCGCAGCGACCGCCGGTCCTCAGGCCGCGCCGTCGGCCGACAGCACGGGCTTGATGTCGATCACGGGAGTCCCGTCGATCGCTTCGAGCGGGCTCACCTGCAGCCGCCCCTCGTCGATCGCGATGACGGTGACGCGGTGCAGGCCGACGGGGTTGGGCCGCGCGGGCGAACGGGTGCTGAAGACCCCCAGCTCGGGACTCGCCGGGTCGTCCCCGGGGCGGGTGGCGAGCTCGTCGCGTCGCGAGAGGTGCAGCCACGTCAGCACCAGGATGTCGGAGCCGACGCGGAGATCGCGGACACCCTCACGCACCTCTACGTTGATCGCGATCCAGGCGTCCGGCGCGCCGAGGTACCCCTGGTTGGGCGCATCCGCGCGGTCGACGAGCGTGGACTCCACCCATCCGATCGGCCGCACGAGGTACTCCTGCCCGCCGGGCAGGGCGTCGCCGTCCGCTTCCAGGCGGGCCTCGGCGCGAGTGGGTTCGAACAGCTCGACCGGGTTCCCGGACGGGTCCTCGACGAGGATCTGCCTGCCGCCCACCCCGTTGACGACGTCGTTGCGGAATCGCGCACCGGCTGCGCGCAGGCCGGCCACGGCGAGGTCCAGGTCCTCCACCTCGATCGAGAACCGGTTCCAGCCGCCCGGGCAGGGACGGGTCCCGTCGGGCGTCGACTGTCCGCCGCCCGGCCCTCCTCCGGGCGAGCTCAGAACCAGCCGTAGGTCGCCTCGGCTGAGCATGGCGAAGGTCGGCGCCGGATGCATCTGCTCGCTGAACCCCAGCTGCGTGCAGTAGAAAG
>JAWWPH010000531.1:0-5648 GCA_033850875.1 Nocardioidaceae bacterium
GCGGCGATCCCGGGCCGCGCCATTGGCAGCATGATCAGGAAGAAGGCCCGCCAGTCCCCGGCGCCGTCGATGAGCGCCGCCTCGTACACGTCGGTCGGCAGGCTCTTGAAGAACGCGTACAGGAAGAACACCGTGAACGGCAGCGCGAACGCGACGTACACCATGATCAGCCCGGGCAGAGTGTTGAGCAGCCCGGCATTTTTCAAGATGAAGAACAGCGGCACGATGGCCAGGAAAATGGGGAAAGTCAGCCCCGCGAGCATCAGGTAGTAGATGAACCGCACCCCGGGAAAGACGAACCGCGCGAGCACGTAGGCGCACATCGATCCCAGCATCATGACGAGCACGAGGGCGACACCCACCACGACCACCGTGTTCAAGAAGAACTGGCGGATCCCGGCGTCGGTCCACGCATGGGTGTAGTTGTCGAAGCTCCAGTGCCCTGGCAGCGAGAACGGCGAGGCCAAGATCTCCTTGGTCGTCTTGAACGACGACAGAACGACCCACAGGAACGGGACGATGACGAGGGCCGACCACAGGCTCAGCAGGACGTGGGATACGGCCGCGACGGTCTTGTCGCTGCCGGTCTGTGCGCTGGGGCTGTCGGTGACGATGCTCTGGTCGGCGGCGACGGCAGTCATTGGGGAGCCCTCCTCTCGCGGCCCCCGGTGAAATGGTTGAGTGCGAACACGATCACGGCGAACAGCAGCGTCACGATCGCCAGCACGACACCCATCGCAGTGGCATAGCCGAACTGGCCCTTCCGGAACGCCGTGTTGTACAGGTCCTGACTCATCGTCAGCGTGGTGTTGGCGGGTCCGCCGTTCGGGTTGAGTGCCTGCATGTAGACAAAGGCATCGAGGGCGGTGATGCCGAGATAGATGTACGCCGTCTGTACGGTGTCCCGGACGAGCGGGAGGGTGATCGAGACCGCGATACGGAACCGGCCGGCGCCGTCTATGCGTGCAGCCTCGTAGATCTCCGCCGGGATGCCCTTGATGGCCGCGACGAACAGCACCGTGTAGAAGCCGACGAAGCTCCAGATGATCACGAACATGGACGCCGGCATCGCCGAACGAGGGTCGCCGAGCCAGGCGAAGTCCTGGAACCCGCTGAGGCCGATCTTGGTGAGGAACGCGTTGAGGATGCCGGCCGAAGGGTCGTACACCTGCGCCCAGATGAGGCCGATGACGATGGCCGGGACGGTGTAGGGGAAGAACGAGACGACCCGGTAGAACCCGGCGCCGCCGATCCCACGGATGTTGCCCTTTGTCGGCCCGCCCACCGTGACGACCGTCGCGATGGCGAGCGCCAGCACAATGGTCACGAGCGGCACAACGATCGCCAGCTCCACGTTGTTGCGCAAAGCTCGCAAGAAGATGTCGTCGTGGAACAGCTTGGTGAAGTTGTCGAGCCCGGTGAAGGTGTACGTCGGCGCGAAACCGTTCCAGTCGGTCATCGAGTAGTACAGCGCCTTGCCGAACGGGTAGATCACGAAGACGAGATAGACCGCCAGCGGCACCCCAAGGAACACCGCCAGGAAGCCGAGCCGGGCCGGGCTCGGCATCCGACGCCGCCGGCTGGCCGGCCGGGGCCGGCCGCCGGTGGTCGTCGTCGCGCTGGTCACGGTGCTGGTCACGAGACCTTGAGCTTCTTCACCGACGAGTCGTTGGCGATCTTGTCGGTGATGTCCTGCAGGCCCTTGGTGAGCCCGGGGACGTCTGTCTGGCCGGACAGGAACGAGTTCCACACCACCAACTGCGAGGTGTTCATGCCGTAGTAGTCGACGAACTGGTAGTTGAAGGTGTGCGTACCAGCGGCGTCCAGCATCTTCGTCTGCGAGACCAGCGCGGTCGACCCGAACCCGTTGGAGGGCACCAGGCCCTTGACGATCGTCGGCGCGAGACGCGTCTTGGAGAAGTTCGTCGCGGCCGCCTTGGACAGCATCGCGCGCAGGATCTCCTTGCCGCCGGCGACGTTCTTCGCCTGCGATGGCACGATGTACGGCTCGCCGGCAGCGGCACGCAGCGACTCGTAGGGGAACTTCGGACTCGACGAGACCGTCGGCTCGGGAGCGCCCGTCATGTCGAAGCTGGACTTCGTCGCGTCCTTCATCTCGTTCTCGATCCAGCCGCCGCAGGGGTAGAGGATCGCCTGCTCGTCGTTGCTCCATTTCGCCTGCGCGGCGGTGAATTGCGTGCCGGCACCGCCGGGGACGAAGTAGCCCTTCTGCACCATCTCGCCGAGGGCCGAGAAGACGTCCTGGATCTGGGGCAGCGACCAGCACTTCGGCTTGAGGTTCTCCAGCGCCAGACGGACCTCGTCGCCGCCCTCCTTGATGGCGGAGTCGACGGCCATCGTCTGGTAGTACGTGGCCGCCTCCTTGCCCCAGACCCAGAGGTACTTGCCCTTGGCCTTCGCCTTGGCGCCGAGGGCCATCGCCTCGTCCCAGGTCTTCGGTGGGGTCCAGCCGTTCTGCTGGAAGAGCGAGGCGGAGTACCAGACGCCGTTCACCGTCATCACGTAGTTCATCGCGACGAACTTGCCGCCGAAGGTGCCCGGGTTCTTCACGTTCGGGTAGAGCGTGTCCGCGATCTTGGTGCCCTCGTAGTTGTTGGCGTCGAAGACCTCGTCGAGCGTCTCGAGCTGCTGCTCGATGGCGTTGAACCCGATGGCGTTCTCACCCGAGTTGTCGATCAGGTCGGGTGGGGTGCCGCCGACGAAGCGGGGCTGCAGCTCCTGGGCGATCTGCGTGGACGGCGACACCTTGATCGTGACGCCGGAGAAGTCCTTCTGCTTGTTGACCTGCTGGGCGGCGAACTTGACGTAGTCGTAGCCGTAGCCGCCGTTGAAGATGACGGCGTCCACGCTCGAGCTCTTCGCGAGCCCGAACGGGTTGGTGGCCGACTTCGCGGCGCTGCTCCCGCCCGAGGAGCCCCCAGCGCTCGGGGACGACCCGCCGCACGAGGCGAGCGCTCCGCCGAGCGGCACGAGCGCCGCCGTCGCGAGGGCGCCACGAAGCAGGGTGCGGCGGTCGAAGGGTGTGGTGTCTCGACTCATGGTGGATGCCTTTCGTGATGTCTTTCCTACTGATTACGTCGTGCGGGTGTCCAGTCGGCGGGGCGGTGTGTCGTTCGGGTCAGGCATGGCCGGCGATGCGCTCGCCGTACCGCGCCTTGAGGGCGTCGTTGTGCGTGTCACCTCCCGGGATGTTGGCCGAGAGGTAGAGCGGAGGGACCTCGCCCGCGTCCCGGAGTCGCCGAGCCGTGCCGAGAGTGAGCAGCTGTGCGATGTACGCCGCCGTGATCGACGAGACCGCACCGGCGGACAGACCGTCGCCGAGGTCGATCGTCGTGTCCCCGAACGGCGCCCGGTTGTCGATCACGACGTCGGCGATCTCGGAGAGTCGCTTGCCGCTGCTGTGCTTGGGGGCGACCGCGTTCGTGTGCGCCAGGCTCGTCACCGCGATGACGGGGTGTCCGTTGGCCTTGGCGCGGAGGGCGAAGCCGACGATCGACCCGTTGACGCCGGAGTTCGACGCGATCACGAAGACGTCTGCCGGTTCGAAGGAGTACAGGCCGTAGAGCTCGTCGGCGACCGACTCGTCGCGCTCGAGGGCGGCGCCCTGGAGCATCGAGATGTCCCGGCTGCCCCGCAGGACGACGTCGCGCAGCACGATGGCGTGGGTCGGGATCAGGCCACCGGCGCGGCCCGCGATCTCCATGGCGAACGCCTGGGAGTGGCCGGTGCCGAAGGCCTGGACGACGCCGCCGCGCTGCAGGGACGACACGATCAGGTCGACCGCCTTGTCGAGGCCGCCGGCACGGACCTCCAGGTCGAGGTCGTCGAGCCGCCGGCGGACCTCGGTGGAGAAGTCGGCGAATGCGCTCATGCTGTGGCGGTTCCTTTCGACGGGGGGACGGTCCGTGGCCGGGTCGCCGGGCGGAGCGGTCGCCGATGCGGCGCGACTGCGGCTGCGGAGGCCGCCAGCAGGCTCGTCGTCCGGGAGAAGTCCCGTTGGGCCGCGAGGAGGTAGAGCAGGTCGATCACGAAGAGCTGGGCGTGCTTGGCCGACAGGTCGTCGGGTTGGAGGTACTCCCCCGGCGCGTGGCTGGTCAGGTGGGCGTCGGCGACCTGCGCCATCGGGGAGCCAGGGTCGCTGGTCACCGCGACGGCGTAGGCACCCGACGACTTCGCCAGAGCCAGCATCTCGATGGTCTCCTCGGTGCGGCCGGTGTTGGAGAAGGCGATCGCGACGCTCCTGTCCCCGAGCAGGACGGCGCTGGTGAGGCCGACGTGTACCTCGCTCCACGCGTGCGCGTTGATCCCGATCCGGTAGAGCCGGGCCTGCAGCTCGACCGCCATGCCGGCGCTGCCGCCGATGCCGTAGATGTCGACGTGGGTGCTCTGGGCGACGGCGTCCGCGACCCGGCCGACGAGCGCGGGGTCCAGCCGCTCCGAGGTGGACATGAGCGCCACGGTGTGGGCGTTCACCAGCGTGCGCATCATCTCGGTCGCCGTGTCCCCGGGGTGGAAGGCACGTCCGATGTCGGAGTCCCAGATCTCGTGGGCGCTCGACCGGCCCTGCTCGGCCGCTGCGCCCACCCGTAGGGCGGGATAGCCGGTGTAGCCGATCGCGCGGCAGAACCGGGTCACCGTCGCCGGCGAGGTACGGGCCCGCTCGGCGAGCTCGGTGATCGACAGCCGCAGGGGGAGCGACGGGTCCTCGAGCAGGAGCGTGCCGACCTTGGCCATGCCCTCGGGCATCTGGGGAAGTGCAGCGCGGATCCTGCTGCTGGCGCCGTAGCCTTCCAGCGCAGGGGCCGCCGGCCTCTCCGGACCACTCATTGAAAATCCTTATCAGCGATGCCACTGTTTAGGAAAACTATTTCCATGTTCTGGTCCTGGTCTCAATCACCTGGAAGTCACGAATCGGTAACGAATGACCGAGCAACCCACCGCCTTGGTAGCCGTCGACGCCGGCGGCACCAGCACCCGCGCCGTCGTGATCCACCCGACCGGCCAGTGCCTCGGCTACGCCGTCGCGGGCAGCGGCAACCCGACAGCCGTCGGGGCGGAGACCGCCGCCGGGTCCGTGGCGGAGGGCATCATGGGGGCGATGCGGAGGGCGGGAGTCCCGAGCACGCGGGTCCGGCTGGTCGTGCTCGCGATGGCGGGCGCGGGCAGTACCTCCGTCGCAGCCGAGATGGGCCGCCGGCTCGCGGGCATCGGCCTCGACGCACCGCTGGCCTTCGAGTCCGACCTGTTGGCGACGTACTTCTCGGGCACCTCTGCGCCGGATGGGTACGCCGTCATCGCCGGGACCGGTGCGGGCGCGATCCGGGTGGAGGACGGGCGCCAGGTCGCCGTCGCGGACGGGCTCGGCTGGCTCCTGGGCGACGAGGGCTCCGGCTTCTGGATCGGGCACCGCGTCGTGCGCGCGGTGCTGGCAGACCTCGACGGCCGTGGCCCGTCCACAGCGCTCACGGCGCTGATGCTGGCGCGGCTCGGCGTGCCCGCGCCGTCGGAGGTCCGGGACCGACGGCCCATTCTGGCGGTGGTGCGGACGCTGTACGACGGCCCACCGGTACGGCTCGCCGACTACGCGGGGCTCGTATTCGAGGTCGAGGGCGACGAGACCGCCGACC
>JAWWPH010000553.1:0-2810 GCA_033850875.1 Nocardioidaceae bacterium
ACTGCCAGGGACTTCTTGGCGACGTCCTGACCGATCACGTAGCCGTTCAGGAAGTCGTAGATCTCCCGCGGCTTGGGCAGCTCCTCGAGGCCGAGGTCACTGCCCTCGGAGAGCTCCTCCTCGATGATCTCGTTACAGAGATCGATGCATTCGTCGCAGATGTACACACCGGGACCGGCGATGAGCTTCTTGACCTGCTTCTGGCTCTTGCCGCAGAACGAACACTTCAGCAGGTCTGCGCCGTCTCCGATCCGTGCCACCTGCGACGTCTCCTTATCTCGGACTGCGACGCCTGGCGCCCCGCAACGTGCTCTCCATGGTGACCGTACCGGTCGGACCGGTCAACCGCTGGTAACTCGGTCTCAGGCGTTCAGCAGTGTCGCCTTCACCGACTCCAGCACCTGGTCGACCAGGCCGTACTCGATGGCCTGCTCAGCCGTCAAGATCTTGTCCCGCTCGATGTCCTGGCTGACCTCTTCGGGCGATTTGCCGCTGTTCTCCGAGATCATCTGCTCGAGGAGGGACCGCATGCGCAGGATCTCGTTCGCCTGGATCTCGATGTCGCTCGACTGGCCGTAGGTGCCCTCGGTGTACGGCTGGTGGATCAGGATCCGGCTGTTCGGAAGCGCCAGCCGCTTGCCCTTCGTGCCGGCCGCGAGGAGCACGGCTGCGGCGGAGGCGGCCTGGCCCAGACAGATCGTCTGGATGTCGGGCTTGATATAGCGCATCGTGTCGTAGATCGCTGTCAGCGCGGTGAACGAGCCGCCCGGTGAGTTGATGTAGATGCTGATGTCGCGGTCGCCGTCCATCTGCTGCAGGCAGAGCAGCTGCGCCATGACTGCGTAGGCGATGTCGTCGCTGATCGGCGTGCCGAGGAAGATGATCCGCTCCTCGAACAGCTTCGCGAACGGGTCGATGCGCCGGACGCCGTAGGAGGTGCGCTCCTCCCACTGCGGGATGAAGTACTCGGCGCGCGGTGCGGTCTGCTGGTGGAGCGGCTGGCCGGACGCCAGCCCGAAGGCGGTGAGGAACGGGTCGGCAGTCATCACAGGCTCCCTGCGGTCGGTGAGTTCGGCGCGCCGCCCGAGGCGACCTCGGCGACGTCGGTGATCACGTGGTCGATGAAGCCGTACTCCTTTGACTGCTCGGCAGTGAACCAGCGGTCGCGGTCGGCGTCGCGCTCGACCTGCTCGATGCCCTGACCGGTGTGCTTGGAGATCAGCTCGAAGAGGATCTTCTTGATGTACAGAGACTGCTCGGCCTGGATCTTGATGTCGGAGGCCGAACCGCCGAGGCCGCCGGACGGCTGGTGCATCATGATGCGGGCGTGCGGCAGGGCGTAGCGCTTGTCCTTCGCGCCGGCGCACAGCAGGAACTGCCCCATCGACGCGGCCAACCCCATACCGACGGTCGCGACGTCGTTGGAGATGTACTGCATGGTGTCGTAGATCGCCATTCCGGCGTCGACGGAGCCGCCCGGTGAGTTGATGTACAAGAAGATGTCCTTGTCGGGATCTTCTGCGTTGAGGAGCAGCATCTGGGCGCAGATCGCGTTGGCGTTCTCGTCCCTGACCTCGGAGCCGAGGAACACGATGCGCTCTTTGAGAAGGCGCTGGTAGATGTGGTCGTCGAGGCCTTGGCCTGACTGGCCGCCGTTCATGGACTGGGTCGAGTCTGGAGGGGTCACGCCAACGACAGTAGCGGCCACCGGCGACAAAGCCACGGCAGTCGGGACGCTGTTCGCGCACAGCGCACCCCGTCGGCCGCCGGCCGAGAGTCGCCTAGACTGCCCCGGTGTCGACGTCGCCCCGGATCCGGCGCGCGGCCCGGGCCATCGTGATGGACCGAGACCGTCGGGTGCTGCTGGTCCATTTCGACTTCGTCACGACGGAGCAGCCGAGCGGCCTCTGGGCGTGCCCGGGAGGTGGCATCGACGACGGCGAGTCGGTCACGGAAGGGCTCATCCGCGAGCTCGACGAGGAGCTGGGACTGCGGATCGACGACCCGGGCTCTCCGGTCTGGTGGATGCAGCGCCAGTTCCCGATGACGGGCTTCGACGGACAGCACGACACGTACTTCCTGGTGGAGGTCGACGCGTTCGAGCCGCGGCCGCACTTCACGGAGGCGGAGCTGCGGGCCGAGCATCTCGACGGAATGCGCTGGTGGGCGTACGACGAGATCCAGCGGGCGCAGGCCCGCTTCGACGCCGGCGACCCCACGGTCGAGGGCTACGTGACGTTCTCGCCGCGCGGGCTCGGGCACTTCCTGGACGATCTGCTGGCCTCCGGCCGCCCACCCGAGCCGATCGAGGTGGATGCGCGTCCCACGACCCGCCCGTCGAAGGATCCCCCGTGGAGGCAGCGTTAGCGACCGACGCCGGGGCAACCGGTCGGCTGCAGACCTTACCGACCGCAAGTAGCGGGCCGTCGACCGCACGAAGCCTGCTAGCGAGGGTCGTCGCGGTCGACGTTCCAGTGCCGGGAGACGGTGCCCAGCCATGCGCTGGCGTCCGCTTTCGGCCGCAGGACGAATCGGGTGACGACCCGCTGGCCGCCCTCCTGGTCGCCGTAGAGCAGGTCGACCGTCACGCTGTCACCGGCCTGGACCGGCCCGCGCGCAGCCGCGAACTCGGGGCTCGCGGGGTCGCGGAGGGCCCCCTGCCAGAAACCGAAGTCGCCTGCCGGGATGTACAGGTCGCGCGACAGCCGATGGAACTCCTCCAGCGGAGCGTGCCCCGAATCCCCGCCCAGGATCCGCTCCGGATAGAACCTCCACCCGTGCAGCACGGCGAGGCCGGTGCCGACATTGCG